>DASZDV010000545.1:0-7499 GCA_035941575.1 Pyrinomonadaceae bacterium | reverse complement strand
AAGTCGGTGCATATCGGCTTCGCGGTGTTGTTCCTTCTCGCGTACGTCTGGATTAAGCGAAAGGAACTGCATGAAGCTGTTGGATTATGGTTTCTTGTCTTGCTTGTTTTTGCCGTACTCGCACTTGGTCCAGTGATTCATATTGGCGGCCACGAAATTCGTTTTCCGCTCATGCCTTATTCTTTGCTGGTGAAATTGATTCCCGCAATGTCACTCGGAGGGATGCCCGTACGCATGGTAGTGATGGCGATCCTCGCGGCGTCGGTTCTTGCTGCCGTCGGATTCGCCGAATTGTTGCGTCGCCGATCTTCTTCAAGATCAGCAATTTTTGCGGCAGTGGTGCTGGTCATCCTGGTCTTCGAATTTCTGCCAGGCCTGCTGCCTGCAAGAGAAAACCCGTTACCTGATTTTGTAAGGGAATTAAAAAAGTTGCCGGATGGCGCCGTCTACGACGTGCGCAGCAGTAAATTTCATGCGCTTTATTATCAAACGATTCACCAGAGACCGATGGCTTTTGGTTACATTAGCCGAACTTCGACAACTGTTGATGCTAAGAGCAGCGAGTTGCGAAGCGTTTTTGAGGCGGGAGATTACGAGAAACTTTACCGCAACTACGGCTTCCGATATCTGATTCTGCCTCGGAGTATGAATCTCGTCGCCGCTCTCGGAACGCCGTTGTATCAAGATAACGACGCGCAGATTTACGACCTCAGCATTACGCGTCACCAATAACCTGGCTGCCTATGCCCTTCAGCGATTTTCCCAAGGTTAGACCAACGCTTCCACCCGAATATCAAAAGATCTACGTGCAGCATATTCAGGAGAACCGGCGCGGGCAGTCGCGGGCTTCTCGTATGTCAACAGCGCTGGAAGAATGGATGCATCGCAGGATTGCCAGAGATGCGCGGGCAAGCAATCGTAATTTATCAACGCTGGAAATCGGCGCGGGCACGCTCAACCATTTGCCATTCGAATCGCGTGATGCAGCGTACGACATTGTCGAGCCTGCTCGTCACCAGTTCGACGACTCTGCGTACTTGACCCGTGTGAGAACCGTATACAACGACATTAAAGACGTGCCGCCGGACACCCGCTACGATCGAATCATATCTATCGCCAGCTTCGAACACATTTGTAACTTGCCTGAAGTAGTTGCGCATTGTGGTCTCTTATTGAAGACGGGCGGTGTATTGCGTGCTGCGATACCTACTGAGGGTGGTCCACTTTGGAAGTTGGGTTGGAAGCTGACAACCGGATGGGAGTTCAGGCGGAGATATGGACTGGATTACGAAGTGATCATGCGAGCAGAGCACGTAAACACATGGAACGAGGTAGCAGACGTTCTCAACCACTTTTTTCGGCGGGTGAAATTCAGTTGCCTCGGGTTGAGCCGCGCGCTGTCCTTCTACCAGGTTTATATCTGTAGCGATCCTGATGTGACAAGGTGTTCCGAATATCTCAGCGCCCTCAGTTCGTCTGTCTAATCCGTGGCTCAAAAGTTGATGCGCATCCCGAGCTCAACGCGTCTCGGCGACTGTGCGGATGTGGCTTGACCGAAGAAAGGCGAAGTCTGAACTCCCGAAAACGCGCCAAGATTCGCATGGTTCAGCAAGTTGAACGCCTGTGCATAAAACTCCAAGCGGTATTTCTTTGTAGCGGCGCCCGGCAGCGACGGCGGAGCCGCGCCGTCGCCACCGCCGACCCGAACCATTCGAATCTGCGGCCCGCTAACGGGCTGCTGATCTGGTCCAAAGTCGAGACCCCAACTCAAACGCGAACCAATTTCCCACCGCGCCTTACCGCGAGCACTGTTTCGGCCGACACCCACGGGACGATCGTTGATGACGGTATCGCCGTTGTCGTCGAAACCCGTTGTGATGTTGTAAGGCAACGCTGAAGTCGTTTGGAAGATTGTAGAGATCGCGAATCCCGCCGGCAGTCGTTTACTGATGAAGCCGCTTAACAGGTGACGAAAATCTGTTGCTGCCGGGCCGCGGTCGGCGCGCAAGTCGAAGTTGTTTGAAGGCAGGCTGAACGGACTATCTGCTTCGTTCGTGTTCTTCATTAATAAATAATTGACATTCCAGAACAGGCCCTGAACGAACTTCGCCGGGCCGATACCAACCATCAAACGATGACTCGACTGGTAGGCTGACGACTCGATGTTGGTGATATTTCCGGCGGTCGGATCACGACGACCCAAATCCGGGACCGGCGCGTTGAGATTGCGTCCGTGCAGCAGGTGCACTCCGCGTTGGTACTGATAGTTAGTTGTCAATCGAAACAGTTTCCAGGGGTTCGTTTCGAGGCCGAGAGAAGCCTGGATGATGTAGGGGATTTGTAAGTCGGGGTCAGTCTGAATGCGGCTGGGTGGCAGGATCGTCTGCGAACCGCCGCTGAACGGATTTGGAAAACCGGGACTCGTGACGACGAGATCTCGCTGCCGCTGACCGTCAACGCGCAACGTCTGCTCGTAGGTTTGCGCGGTGAACCAGTCGTAAAAGATTCCCGCGCCGCCCCGCAACGTGATCGATCCATTTTTCTTCGGCGACCAGACGAATCCGAGGCGCGGTGCGAGGTTGAACTTGCCGTCAACGTGATTCTGAAACTCGTGACGCACGCCGTAACTGAGTGTCAGGTTCTTGCGCACGCGAAAGTCGTCTTGAATGTACCAACCGAATTGATACTGGCGATAGTTAACGTTCGGATCGCCGGTACGTTGCGTGTACAGCGTGGGTAGTCCAGCTTCGTACGTGGCGAGATCGGCAAACTGGAAAGTGCCAAAAGGGTTGCTGCGTTCGTTACTGCGATAGCCTCCGGCTTCGATTTGAACGCCGAAACGAAGACCGTGGTTTTCGAGTGTGTAGTCGACGTTGTCTGCAATTTCAAGGTCGAGTTGCTTGCGGCCGCCACTTCTTTGCGCGCTGCCGTCGTTGAAAGCACCGGGCACCAGAATTGTCTGTCCCAAACTCACAGATCGAGCTTCGGTGTTGGTCCAGCGCGCCTGCAACCGCACCTCATTGAAAAACTTTTTGCCAAACACGCCGGAGTCAGCAAAACGTGCAATGTACTCAGTCTGGTCTTGTGAATAACCACGCGCGGGCAGATCGAAATCGCCGACGCCGAGATTGTTTTGAATGCCCGCGTTGCGCTGGAATTGAAAACGCGCGGTGTGTGTCTTGGTTAAGACGTGCTCGACTCGCGCATCGAGATTTAGTCGTCGCGACGGACGGTATGCGAGATCTGAAACTGTTCCGTCCGGTGTGGTCGCAAAGATCGGCCGCGCGTCAAAAAACAAAGAACCTTCGGCGTTCAAGAACAAGGAAGTATGGTTTTTCCAGAGTGGACCATCGAGCGACAGACCGAAGCGGCGCTGTTGTTCAGGACCTCTAAACGGCGCGAATACCTGGCGAGCGTTTAGTGACTCGTCGCGAAAGCCGAAGTTGAACGAACCGTGCCAGGCGTTCACGCCCGGCTTCGTGATCACGTCTACTAATCCAAATCCCGCATCGTGATTTTCAGGCGCGTAAGGATTGAGACGAAAACGGATCTCGCGGATCTGTGATTTCGGCGGCAGCTTGCCGCCACGAAAACCATTGACGCGAATTTGCGCGCCGGGGCCGGCGAGTTGATTGATCGCATTCTCAAACTCTTCCGGATCATCGGGAAGTTGCGCGATCTGGTCGGCTGTGAGGACGTTCGTAAACGCGGGGCCGTTCGGATTGGTGTTTCGTACCTGCGCTTCGTCGCTAATGTCGACGTCGACCTTAATCGGATCGATCTCGAGTGCCACTTCTTTGCGATTTGAACCCGCCACGAGCTCGACGTCTTCGAGATTCGTAGATTTGAACCCGGTGGCGTCAATGTGTATTTGGTAACGTCCGGGCAGAACCTTATTGAACCGCACTTCGCCCTGCTGATTCGTTTGGGCGGTGGAGTGCGTCTTGCCGTTTTGGAGCAACTGCACCTGCGCTCGGTGGACCAAAGCGCCTGAAGGATCTCTTACGGTCACCTCCAGACTGGCGTTCGCTTGCGCGAGGCAAGGAAGGAGAGATAAAAGCACAAGAAGAAGCATCATTAACGCTCCTTCAGTGTTTCTCGAACTTGTCGGCTTTGAACTGTGGGTTCACCTGATACTTCGAGATCTCAAACTCTTCTGAGACTTCGCTCTCGGTGAGAAACGTCAGTTTGAATGGCAGCGTAATACCGTCCACTTTCTTGTGGTCGCTCAGACGGATGAAGAAATCGACCTCTTCAGGCGTGGCAGTCGCTTCCGCTCGAACTTGCTTTTCGGCCGCCTGCTCCGCAGATTTTGTTAGATCCTCCTGCTTTGCGGAGCCACCCGCCGGGCGCGTGAAAGTCATCACCCTTGGTTTGGGTCCACGATAACTGAGCAACAGCGGCAAATGATTCTTCTTGGCGAGGAACAGTCGAACGGAAAAGTTGTCTGGTCCGGTAACGTCGATCACGTCCGCCTGTTCACCTTCGACATCGGATTCGCCAGCGTACTTGTATTCGACAAGTAGTGAAGCCGGTGGTGCGAGCGTCATCGCCAGCAGATACCGAGTGAACTCAGCCTGATAGATGCGCCTCAGACTGGCTTCCATCTGTTCAGCGCTGAGTTGTTGTCCGCCTGGACCAGCCATGCGGAAGATCATACCGCCACCGCCGCTTGATGCGCTCCACGCTCGCTCGCCATTAAGGCCCCGAGTATTGATCAACGCTGTACTCAGTCCACCCGGATTCATCGAATCTTCGACGAGATACTTGCCGGGAAGCGCAATGCTGATCTCGCGATCGCCGCCCATCTGCCGTTCGCCGAATACCCGACGATACTGGCCGTTGATATGAAGTGCTTCGATCTTTTGCAGACGTTGTTCGCCGCCGATCGCTTCACGCGCCTGTTTCAGAATTTCCGTAGCGCGGTCGTCTGCAAAGACGCTCGGCGCGAGGAGTAGAGAAAGAAACAAAAGGGTCAGGAGTTTCATACTCCTTATTCAACAGGCTGGCGAGAAAAGTTCCACAAAGAAAGAGGATGGATTGACACCTTTTTTAATAGCGACCTACACTGCCAGCACAGTGAACCTGCCGAACGCACTAACGCTACTGCGGATCTTTATCGTCCCGCTGCTGGTAGTCGTCTTGCTGACGCCGTTCTCAGAAAACTGGTTTGGTGTTCCACGGCACGTGTTGGGCGTGTTGATGTTCCTGGGCGCGGCGCTCACGGATTATCTCGACGGACGCATAGCTCGCAGCCGCGGACAGGTTACGCGGCTGGGCCAACTGCTCGATCCGATCGCTGACAAACTGCTGATCTCGGCCGCGCTGATTTCGCTGGTTGAGAATCAATTGGCGCCGGCATGGGCCGTAGTGATCATTATAGGCAGGGAGTTCGCGGTGACGGGCTTACGTTCGATTGCGGCAGTCGACGGTCTGGTGATCTCAGCGTCGAAGATGGGCAAGTTTAAGATGTTGGCCCAGGTAGTAACAGTGGCGCTGTTGATCGGTTCGAGTGTGGCTGGCAAGCCACCCGTGGCGAACTTCGGCCGCCCGTTTCCCGCGATAGAGTTCTGGTCCGTCCCGGAGCTACGCACGGCGTGGCAACACCTCACCGGTGATGGACAAACAACCGGTACCGACTGGCAGGTGTTGGTTTATACGGCGGGCAGGGCCATGCTCTGGCTGGTGGTGATCTCTGCGTGCACTTCGATGTACGGGTATTTCAGGTCGTTCTACCGCGCGGTCGTTGCCAGCCGCGCCATAAACAGCCACGGATTTACACAGGTAAACACAGATGCCTCTGAGATCAGTACGGACCATGTCTGATCTGTGTTTACCGGTGTAAATCTGTGGCTGTCTATTCCTTACTGAATCTCAACCCAGTCGCCAGTGTGAGCCTCACCTAGCACACGAGTAACGATCGCCGTCGCCGTTCTTGTCTGAACGTCAATAATCACCATCTCGCCGACAATCTTACGCGGCATTGGCGGACGATGCCGTTTGACTTCGCGGGTCGTGAGCGGCTTGTAGCGATAGCGTCCTTCAGCGTTGACAAAGGCCGTTGAGTCTTTGGCGCGCATCGCCTGGTTCCCGATGCCGCCACCGCGGAAGCGATCGCTTTGAAAACCAGTGGCACGGTTACGAGCCATCTCTTCATTGTCAACGCGAGTGAGGTTGCCGGTGCCGAGTGGACGATAGATGGTCAGGTAGTCGCCGGGCTTAACGTTATCTTCAACGCCGAGATCGATGTAGACGACGTCGTTACGAGCGACCATTTCGCGATTGTTTTTTGCCATCATCAAACGTCCGGTTCGTTTTCCGGTTGGATCTGCAAAAGCATCGATGTTGGTTTCGGTGCGCTGTAACGGCGAGTCGCGATCAGGAATAGCGGTCAGGAGATCGCCAAGCAGGACAAGATCGCCGCAGGAGGTGGTTACCTGGGCGGCGGAAGTGTTCTCACGAACCTTGACAACCTGCAATTGTCCGACTTCCTGGATATAGGTACCGAGAAAGCCCTTTTTCTCCCGATGAACACCTTTAACGTCCCCACGTGGGCGGATGATCTGGAAATTCTGACCTTCTTTAATGCCTTGTTGTGAGCCGGCATTGATGTAAACGACGTCGCCATCAGCGAACGTGCGTTGTTGCTGTTCTTCCACGGCGCCTACGATCTCGGGCATGCGCGGAAGACGCTGGAGCCGGATGTAACCGGCGCAAAAGAGAGCCGTGCGACCGGCGACTTGCAGCGGGTGCGCAGTTGGGGGCATCACAACTTGCGGGGTTGCTGTGGGAGTTTGCGAGCTGCCGGACAGAGCGACGAGCAGCAGGCAGAGGGACGAGAACGGCAGTAGTTTGGCGAATCGGAACCGAGGCATAACTAGTCTCCTTAAGTTTCGTGATGAGAGATAGGGGCTAAATGACGTGCGTGAGGTCGACTAAATACTAACACGAATTGGGCATGAATCACGCGGATTTTGGGTCGTTATCTGTAATTCTGACCGCGACTTGCGTTTTTGAAACTCGCTTGGTAGTATCCGCATTTTGTCGGAATGCGCTATTTGTACTCTATAGCGGGCCGGCGTAGCTCAGTTGGTAGAGCATCTGATTTGTAATCAGAGGGTCGGGGGTTCAAGTCCCTTCGCCGGCTCCACGGCAAAACAAAGGTGATGCAGGGGTGGTCGAGTGGTTAATGGCACCGGGCTGTAAACCCGGCGGGCTCACGCCCTACGTAGGTTCGAATCCTACCCCCTGCACCGGGAAATTTTTTGGGCGGGTGTAGCTCAGTTGGTAGAGCATCAGCCTTCCAAGCTGAGGGTCGCGAGTTCGAATCTCGTCGCCCGCTCCAGTTTTTGATGGCGCTCTTGGGATTCCGGCCCGCGTAGCTCAGGGGTAGAGCGCCTCCTTGGTAAGGAGGAGGTCATGAGTTCAAATCTCATCGCGGGCTCCAGCGTTCAGCAGAGGTTCAGGACTAATAGGATCCTTTATTAATAGAAGAGGAA
>DASZDV010000544.1:0-2536 GCA_035941575.1 Pyrinomonadaceae bacterium | reverse complement strand
CGAGTCTTGTCGGGTGTAGTTTGCGCGATGATTTGAATGGGGCCGACATTTCGTTGCGTCAGGTAACCGATAGTTACTCCCGCTACCAGGCCCGTATCAACCAGGTTCCGCTGGAAGCGTGAATTTGGCTGCGTGAGGATGAACGAGAAAACGTCTGCGGCGTACGTGCCCGGATTGTCTTTGACGGTTGAGGGTCCGTGCCACCCGATATCGATGATGACGTTTTTGACTTCCTGTTTGACGATCGCCCCTTCGCTCTTTTGCAGCGGCGGATGCTCGACCATGGGAAATTCCACGAATGGATCTTTTTCGCGGCGCGACCAATCGCCGAACAGATCCTGCGACAGTTTGAAAATTTCGTTCGGCTGAACATCGCCCGTGACGATCAGCGCGGAGTTGTTCGGCACGTAATAACGTGACTGAATCAGCCTCATCATCTCAGTCGTGGCCGACGAAACCGTCTGGCGATTGCCGAGCGGGTTCTTGCGGCTGGGAAACTTGTAGAACAGCCGATTGATCATCTCCAGATTCAGATAGTAAAAAGGATTCGACTCGTTCCGGTCGATCTCACCGATGACCACTTCGCGTTCGCGCTCAAACTCGCCTTTGTCGAACAGCGGATAGCGCGAAGCGTCGCGCATAAAGTTCATCGCGGTGCGCAGGTTTGGGCTGGTCGTGGTGAAGTAGTAATGCACGACTTCCTCGCGGGTGGTCGCGTTGTAGGCGATGCCCAATTGTCCGATCTTTTGCAGGTAATCCTCAGCGTTGGCAATTGCGCGGTTCGCTTTGAAGAACATGTGCTCGTAAAGATGGGACAGGCCGTTGAGCTCAGGTGGCTCGGTAAACGATCCGTTTCGCACCGCCAGTTCGATCGTGACCAACGGGACGGAATGATCTTCGAGCACGACTACTTCCAGTCCATTAGGCAGGACTCGGCTGGTAATCTCTGCTGTGCTCTTCGAGGTTGCCGGCTTTGCCGGTGCAGTCTTTTGTTCCTGCGGGAAGAGAAAACTGGTTGGAGGTTGAGGCCGCGCGGTTACCTGCGCGACCAGTCCAAAGATGAGTCCGAGAACAATTAGAAATCGTTTCACGTTAGTTCTGCCTCGCTGAATTAAGGGCGAGCTAACGCCGGCCCCACGTTTTGCACTCGAATATCGAACGCGCTGTAACTGGATAATTGCAAAATCAAATGTAACATAAAGACGTTCGGGTCACAGAGTGTGGTTACAAAGTGTAATCGACTCGAACCGGTTCGATGATGAGGACTGGGAAATGGATGTCAGCGGCCGGCTGTGGCTGCGGCGTCCCGCCAGTGAAAACCACGCGCAAGATGCGCGTGCCACATCAAAACGTGCCGACACTGCCTAGGGTTGGAACAGCAATTCGTAATCAGTTACTCGCTCGCAGGGCTTCAACGGAATTTCCTTTTTAATCTTCTCCGCCTCACGCAAGACCGCGGATCTCAACTCTGAATCGCGGCGGATGTGTTTCTCGACCGCAGTTTTGCTCGCCTCGGTTTCGCGTGCGACAAGCCAATATTTTCCCGGAGCAATGTTGCCAAGGACAAAGGCGCCGTCCGCTTCAACTCGCGTTTCAAAAAACTGAAGCACGTCCGCGGCGTTTTCTTTTTCGACCGGGACAACATAAACGCTAAGTCCGGTTGGTAACCGCTGTCCTTCCGGAACCGTAACGCGGCCGCGAATGCTCGCTGCGCCTTCTGTCATCGTCACAGTTAAACCGGAAAAGCGTTCTCCTGATTTCAAAGTTAAGCCGTCGCGAGCTGTCGCGTTCCGCGACGCCACTGATTGCTGCGGACCGATCGTGATCGATCGAAGGAACCAACCACTTGCCGGAGGGCGA
The DNA here is from genome assembly GCA_035941575.1 of Pyrinomonadaceae bacterium. Classification (GTDB taxonomy): domain Bacteria; phylum Acidobacteriota; class Blastocatellia; order Pyrinomonadales; family Pyrinomonadaceae; genus PSRF01. The sequence goes on along the minus strand of DASZDV010000544.1, from coordinate 676 downwards.
GGATCGATGCGGTATTGTCCGGGAGGCAGATTCCGAAGCGTGAAAGCTCCGGTTGCATCACCGACTTCGAGACTTACATGGTTCGACGCCACGATTGCAACGTCCGAAGGCGGCCGATTAGGAGATCCATCGTTTGTTTCTTTCGCGTCGTAGCGCCGGCCGTAAACAACTGTTTCTTGCGCGGCTGTTTCGCGCCGCTTACCACAGCCCGTTTTCTCGTTCGGTTCAAACACCAGGCGGCCTTCGATGGTGGCCTGTCTTGCGAGCGTGAGTATTACGCCGGTGACATCGGCATCGCGCACTGTGACACGACGCGGTGGGGATCTTAATTCATCCCGACTCTGCAGGAATTGAGTGGTCCAAAGCTCGTATTCACCGTTGGGCACACCCGAAAACGCAAAGCCGAAGTTGTCACGAGAATTGGCGCCGGCGCTGAAGACGGCTGACCGGTCGCGAACATCAATGAGAGTGACCGCTGCGCTGCTGGGAAATTGCGATTGAGATTCAATAATGCCCTGAACCTGCCCGCTCACCACATGGCCAGGCTCAGCCCGATACTGAATATCAGCAGTTATTTCTTCACCCTCACGGACGACGACCTCAGAAGCTGTATCACGCGTGGCAGACGGAAAATACGTCGGACTGTCGTGGTCGTACGCGCTGGCCGCAATCAGTC
>DASZDV010000543.1:0-11066 GCA_035941575.1 Pyrinomonadaceae bacterium | reverse complement strand
GATTGTGCGGCGCCTATATCAATTGCGTCGCGATTCGCCATAAGAGAGGCGCGCCTGGGGGAATTGTTTTGCGAGGAAGCGATGCGAATTCTAACACAACGAAACGTGGAGCCAAGATCAGGTATACCGGTTCTTTTTGGTGCGATTCCGCACATTGCCAGCGTATCTCGAATCCTCTATACTTTGCGCGTTGAATACCCCTTTCCTCCTGTGGGTATAGTTGGCGCGGCGGACGGCTAAACCGCCGCGCTTTTTTCTTGCCCGCGGTCTTTGTTTCGGAAGCAAGTCCGATTAGACTTTCGCCGCTCGCTGTTTCCCGGACCTTTCAATGAAACTTAGACCCCTTCCCCTGATCGGCCTTAATCTGTTTCTGGCAATCGCCTACTTTGCTGCCGCCGAACTCGGTCTTTCGCTCGCTTCGCTGCACTCGAACGTCACGCCCGTTTGGCCGCCTGCCGGTATCGCCGTCGCGTCGCTACTGATCTTCGGACTACGACTCTGGCCGGGCATCTTTCTCGGTGCACTCGCCGCAAATTGGTTCACCAACATCCCGGCTGCCTCAGCCTTCGGCATCGCAATCGGAAACACCTTGCTGGCGGTGACTGCCTACTGGTTGCTGTTTCGGGTCGTGCGTTGGCAGCGCTCACTCGACTCGGTTGGCGAAACGATGAGCTTCGTAGTCTGTGCTGCTGTGGTGGCGCCGCTCGTTAGCTCCACGATTGGATCGCTTAGCTTGTGTTTGAGTGGCGCGGCAGAGTGGGACCGGTTCACACCGTTATGGTTGACCTGGTGGATGGGAGACGGCTTTGGCGCTCTCATTGTTGGCTCATTGTTGCTGTCGTGGAGTAAACCGATAAAGCTCGACTCTCGCGATCTGCCGGAGATCATCGCCCTTTTCGTATTGCTGTTGATTGTCGTGCTCGTTGTGTTTGGTGGTTGGTTTCCGGGCCGAGTAAAGACGTACCCACTCGCATACCTTTGTCTTCCGTGTCTTCTTTGGGCGGCGTTGAAGTTTGACCAGCGTATTGTCACGAGTGCGATTGTCATCATGGCGTCCCTGGCAGTGTGGGGCGCAAGCAATCGTTATGGACCATTCGTCCAGTCGAGTCCCAACGTTTCGTTGTTGCTGCTGACTTCGTTTGTCGGTACTACGACGTTGATGACGCTGCTAGTGGCAGCCGTCACCAACGAGCGTCGACAAGCTGAGGCGGACAAAGACAAACTCGGATCGCAATTGGAGCTTCAGCGGCGCCGCATCGAAGACATCGTCGCTCACGTTCCCGGGGTAGTGTGGGAAGCGTGGGGCAAACCTGGAGGCGAGGATCGTAAAGTCGACTTCGTCAGTAGTTACCTGGAAAAGATGTTGGGCTACAGTCGCGAGGAATGGTCGTCGATACCTGATTTCTGGGCAAAGATCGTCCATCCGGATGACCGTGAACGAGCGGTCGCTGAAGCCGCTGCGATCTATGCGGCCGGTAAAGGCGGCACGAGTCGCTTCCGTTTGCTGCACAATGACGGTCACGAAGTTTGGGTTGAAGCGCAGTCGATCGTTGTGTGCGATGAAACTGGCCCAGTCGGCATGCGCGGCGTGACGATGGACATCACACCGGCCGTCGAGGCCGAAATCGAACGTGCGAAACTGTTGCAGCGCGAGAGTCATGCGCGGGCACAGGCTGAAGAAGCGAGTCGTTTGAAAGAAGAGTTTCTCGCTACCGTATCTCACGAATTGCGAACGCCGCTTAACGCGGTGGTTGGCTGGTCGCGTTTGCTTCGTAGTGGACAACTTGATAAACCCAGCGCCGATCATGCGGTCGAGATCATCGAACGAAACGCGCTCATGCAAAAACAGATTGTCGAAGATTTGTTGGACGTCTCGCGCATCATCACGGGTAAGTTGCGAATAAACACACAGCCGATCGATCTGCTACTGGTGATTCATGCAGCGATCGATGCAATCCGGCCCGCAGCCGAGGCGAAGGAGATTCAACTTCGCACGCACTTCGAAACGCCGGGTGTGATTGTCAGGGCCGACGTAGAGAGATTGCAGCAGGTGTTTTGGAACCTGCTGGCAAACGCCGTGAAGTTCACGCCTTCGCGTGGCGCCGTTGACGTCCGTTTACGGCAAGAGGATTCGCTCGCCGAAGTGAGAATAGAGGATTCCGGTCCCGGAATGCCGCCGGAGTTTTTGCCGCGCATATTCGAGCGGTTTAGTCAGGCGGATGGATCGAGCACAAGAAAGCACGGTGGTCTTGGATTGGGATTGGCGATTGTGCGCCACCTGGTGGAACTGCATGGCGGAACCGTCTCAGCAGGTAATCGAGACGAAAATGGTGGCGCGGTGTTGATAGTGTGGCTGCCTGCTGTGGAAGCCACACCTGTCAAGGATCAGAACTGATGGTAGTGTTAACTGCGTAGCGTTGCCGCGCCGAAGGCGCGATATAGGGTAGCCAGTGGCAAGCGCGAAGCGCGCAGCCTCTGGATCATATCGACCAACACGACGAGCCCTGAAAGGGCGAGAGAGCTTTATGTCGGCCCTTCGGGCCTCGATCCCTTTTCCTAAAGATCCCAGGGGCAGCGCGCTACGCGCGGCCCCTGGCTACCTTCTCGCCGCGCCTTCGGCGCTTTGGGGTTGCACTTTGAACTTGGTGAGCGGTCCCAGGAAAACGATTAGAACGAGTTTCTTTTCAAGACTGGCGCCGTTGGGTCTTGGGCATTGCTCGCGGCGGCCGTGCCTGATGGATTGAAGATGTAACTATCACGTGCACGAACGGCCAGGTTCGGTTGTTTCGCGCGTACTTTGATTTGCCGTCTCTGTCCTACCTGCGGTGCACGCTTCGGGTAATAACCGATGCTGTATTGCCGGCGCAGTTCCTCAGCAACATTCGCAAACGCGTCGGCCATGTTCTGCAACGTGTCAGCGCGATATTCGCGACCACCCGTCGTCATGGCCAGCTCCTGAAGATATTGACTGGCGGTTTCGTAATCACCCCGCGAAGTCCCACGGCCACGCGGATAACCGCCGCGACGTACTACGGGACCACCGAAAATGCCACCCAGAATCTGACCCCAGATATCAACGCGGCCGGTTGGAAAATTTGTACCACCAACGTTCATATCTCGCGACGTGTCGTATTGAACTGGATAGACCAAGGCGTCGAGTTCCTGTGCGTCCGTCAAGTTGCTTTCGAAATTGGCTCGACGGCTCGTTGTATCAACGCCGTCCGTGAAAAGCACGATCGCTTTTCGACCCTGAATTCGCGCCAACTGTTGGTTCATGACCATGTCGACCGCATCGTAGAGGCGCGTACCGTCGTCGGTGTGTGCACGCTGAATTGCGCGATGCAGTTTGTTGCGGTCAGTCGTGAACTCACTCAAAACCTTGATGTCGTCGTTGAAGGAAACGACCATCACCTTGTCGTCAGGCCGAAGCTGATTAACGAACGTGATCGCCGCGTCCTGAATGTCTTCGAGACGAAACTGCGTGGATGGGCTCGTGTCCAACATCAACACGACTGCGAACGGCTTGTCTACCGACGCAAAGAAGGCGACGTCCTGCTCAACCCCGTCTTCCCAAATCCGAAAGTCGTCCTTCAGCAGGTTGGGAACGTAACGACCATCGCGATCCATCACGCTCACGGGAATCGTGACCAGCGTCGTGTTCACGCGGATGATGTCGCCGGCATCAACTTCTTCCGGTCCTGTGGGTTTCTGATCCGGCTGCTGATCCGGCTTACGATTGTTGGGATAGTTTGCGCCGCTCAAGACAGGCGGTTTCGTCGGCGCCGCCGATGGCGTTGTTTGTTCTGTTGTTTGTGGAGTTTGCGGCGCGCTTGCCTGGTTGCCCACGCGCCTCGGCCGGCCCTGACCAAACGCAACGGTGATCGAAGTTGACAGCAGGGAGAGGAGCAATAAGAAAACAGCAAACTTCTTCATAATAAGCTCCTTGCGGTGCTCGGGGCGCAGTTTTTCGTGGAATCTGAAAAAGGGAGAGAGAAACGCTAAAAGAATACGCCTGGGCTCAGGGTCGTGCAAGCTGTAACGGTTCCTGATTTTACTCCTCCGACGAGTTCGGGGCGGTATTCGACAATACGTTCCAAATTAGCGGCAGTGTCGCCCAGGCCTGCCCGCGATGTTGCGGACGAAACGCAAATAGCACGACGCGTCCTTTACCCACCGGGACTTCAGCCAGCGCAATTTGACCGCGCAGCTTATCTTCGCCTAACAGCCACCCCGACAACAAGACATTTTCCTTGGCGTAACGCGCAATCACACGCACGCTGTCGCCAGTCGCCGAGAATGCGGAACTATTGATGAAATAAGCGGGCAATTTGGTTGGTAGGTTGGATGCAAATGAGTTCTTGTTGTCGATATCGAGACTCACGATCGAGCCGGGACAATAGAACTCTGAAGACCTCACGCCCTCGAGCACGTTGCGCACGGGCAAATTGAGTTGCTTGATTGCCATCTCGCACGAAGCGTCGAAACAGATCAGTGTTCCACCGCTGTTCACAAACTCTTTAAGGTTCTTAACGCCCGCCTCAGTGATCCCGCCCGTGTACTCGGCAGGCAATGAATCGGCCGCGTTACCGTTGAGAATGTCACTGCTGCGCTGCGACGGGAACAGCAACACGTCGTATTTTGAGTTGAGAGCGCCTTGCCGAATGTCGGTGTCGCGTGCGGACGTGTAGGGAACGTTGAAAGTGTCGAATACATATCGGGTCCAACCTTCGTCCATGTTGCCCATCGACCCTTTGTAGATCCCGACGCGCACGGAGTGTTTGACGGGGTTCCTGATTGGCGATTCGTCGCCTTTCGCAAGCGATAGGGCGAGGTCTGTTCTGACGTGGTTAGCGTCGGTCATCCGAGTCAAACGTCTCTCACCTTCTGTTTCACGGATTGCTGTAACCGCCGGAGCGTCCACGCCCATTTGTAGCGGCAGCGTCCAGCCTGCAACGTCGTACGGCCGTTCAGCTTCGCCCTGCGCGGTCAATCTGTTTGGGTAAATCTGCGGCTCAAACAGGGTTGCGACGTTAGTGCGTTGCGGCTGCGCCAAAAACACGATGTAGCTGCCGAGCGGAACCTCGGTCATTTCTGTTTGCGCGATGACCGTGCGGTACGCTCCGAGTTTTTCATTTGGTGCGTTTGTTCGCTGCAAGGTCTGTGGTCCAAACGCGACATGCAACTCCCGATCGAGCCGGTACACTTCAACACCCTGATCAATCAAAGTGGCGATCAGTTTTGCGACTGCTTCATCACGCGCTTGTCCGGCGGGAACCAGGTACGCGATGGGTTGATTTGGTTTCGCGGGCTGTTCGATTGCTTTCTTTCCCAACTCGTAGAAATTGCGCAAGTAACTTGGGCGAAACTTCGCGGCCATCGACAGCAGTGCGCGTGAGGCGATCATCTCCATGTCCATAATGTCGCGCGGACGCCATGTGCCGGGCGGCCATGGATCGGGGAAGTTGGTCGTGGCCTCAGTTGCGTTACGCATGCCACGCGTGGACGAACGCGCCAGTTGTTCAGTTGTGACCGTGGACGGCGTCATCAGTCGTGCGCTCGCGGCTTCAGACAGGATGCCGATCGAGTTGTGAAAGTATGGCGCCGTGCGGAACCCGCCGTGCCACCACGTATCGTAGAGCGCGTTGGTTAGGACGCCTTTGAAACCGGCGGCCTGTACGTCAGTCGCCATCTTGTGTCCCATCAGTCCAACCTGACGGAGCAGCAATGGCGCGATGTTCGGATTCGGCGGATCGTAGAAAGGTGGAATAAAGAAACGCGAACCATTCGAGCCCTGTTGGTGCACGTCGTAAACGATCTGCGGAAACCACTCGTGCCAGAGAAGACGCGTGATCTGTTGCGTCTCTTTGAGATTCAACATGAACCAGTCGCGATTGTCGTCGTGACCAGCATAGTGGTGATAGAGTTCGGGCGGTTCCTTTCCTTCGTAGGGCGTGCTGAGTGTTTTGCGATACCAGTTTGCAACGATGTCTATGCCGTCCGGATTGGGGGAAGGGATTAAAAGCAGGATCGTATTCTGAAGAATCTCGCGCGTGTCGTTATCCTGCGCGGTCGCCAGTTCGTAAGCGAACTGCATCGACATCTGTGAGGCTACGATCTCAGTCGAATGAATCGAACAGGAGATGGCGACGACTACTTTCCCCTGGGCGATGAGACGATCACGATCAGTCTCCTTCGTGACTAACCGAGGATCAGCGAGTCGCCGCTGAATGTCTTTGTATTTTTCGAGCGCCAGTATATTCTCTCGCGCGCTAATGAAGGCCACGATAAGAGGTCTTTTCAACGTCGATTGGCCCAACGATTGGACCAGAACGCGATCGGATGCGCGGTCAAGCTTTTCGAAATAGTTGGTAATTTGGGTCCAGTCGGCAATGGTGCGATCGTCGCCGGGGTTGAAACCGAGCACGGATGCTGGCGACGGTATTGCAGACTGCTTAGTTGCGCCTCGTTGTGCAAACGACGGCGCGGCGGCGGCAACGCACAGGAAGAAGGCCACGGCGGCCACTACTGAGCGACGGCTAATCATTCCAGGTTCCTTTGCGAAAACTGAATGGAAGAGACCACAGCAATCGAGAAAACTATGGCCGAGGAGTCTAGCACAACGAGGCCTCGCAGCTTTATGCGCCGGTTGCATTATTGGTGGTCGTTGTTTCTAGCCGGCGCGTTGCTCGCGCTGCTCGGGCCGCCCATTCTCATCGTCGCGTGGATCCTTAACAAACATGATCTCGTGTACCCGTGGGCCACATTCGGAGCACGGCAGTGGTTGCGATTTAGCGGCGTGCGCGTCGAGGTGAAAGGGTTGGAGCTACTGGACCCGAAGCAGACATACGTTTTCGTTTCCAACCACCGTTCGTACCTGGACACGGCAACCATCTTTGTTTATCTCGGCCGGCGAATCGGCCTTCTCGCGAAAAAGGAACTATTGAAGGTGCCGGTCCTCGGCGTGGGAATGGGTTTTGTGAACGTGATGGCAATCGACCGCAGCAACCGCGAGAGTGCGATTCGTACGACTGAAGCTGCCGCCGAACGCATTCGCTCAGGTGTTTCGTTCGCTGTGTTTGTTGAAGGAACTCGAGCGAAGCCCGGCGAATTGCTGCCGTTCAAGAAGGGCGCGTTTTACATGGCGCGGGAAGCAGGCGTGCCGGTCGTGCCCATAGCGATCAAGCATTCGGATGAATTGATGGGCAAGGGAACCGGCGAAGCGAAATCGGGAACGATCGAGATGATTATCATGCCGCCGGTTCCGACCAAAGAAATAGCCACGGACGAAGACATCAATAAATTGATCGCCAACGTCCGTGGCTCTATCGCTAAAGCACTCGGCTTACAGAACGAAGTTGTAAGTTAAGACGCCTGTGACTTTGACAGTGATGCCGTTCTGCGTCGTGGGCGTGAACGTCGCTTGTCGTGCTGCTTCTTCCGCCGGTGCACGCAAAGGTTGTGGTCCATCGATCGCTTGGGCCGAGATTACTTTGCCGTTCTCGTCAACCACGATGCGCACGGTAACCTGCCCCTCAACTTTGTTTCTCTTCGCCTCTTCCGGATAAAACGGTTTCGGCAACGAAGTCGCCTTGCCGTTCAACGTGCCGACATCGATCGGTTTTGCCACTCCAGTTGGAGTGCTAGGCACATCGTTCTCACCAATCTCCGTAACCTTCAGTGTCGCGCGAGCCGGAGCGAAATCGGTATAACGAACCTTCAAACGCACGTGGAGCGTGGCCCCGCTGTCAAAAACAAGTTCCTCGTCAGCGTAGGAATAAGTTGGAAACCAATACTTACCGTCAATCTGTTCTCGATATGTTTCAACGACTGGATACTTGTTGTTCTTCGTTTCCGGAACGCCCTTGCCTTTTGTCTTTACGATCTGGAAATCCTGATCGTCAACCCAGATGCGGCCAAGAAAAAGCCGCTCTTTAGTCTTCTTCGGATCGGGCATGACTCTCGGCTGCACGTCGAAGATGTAGAGGTTCAGCTCGTCGATCTTCTCTTTACCGACATAGCGGATGATGTATCTGTCGAGCTTGGACGGTTCGAGTGCGAAGGGTGAAATGCCTCCCAAATCGTCGATGTCTTCCGTGGTTACTTCGGGCATCGAGGGCATAGGAAAGAAAGTGATCTTTTCAAACCGGTTTCCCTGATCGTCAAACGTGAAATTCGAGACGCGATGATACTCGCCGACGACTTGACCGCCCATACCAAGGCTCTGAATGAGAGCGTCGCGTTTGAACGAGTACTGGTTGAGAGCCCGTCGAAACTCCACTTCCTTCGCGGTAAAGATCTGGATGATTTTTTGCGCTTCAGGCGAGTCCGGCCCAGCAACGCTGGCCTGGCCCATGACGCCGGTGGCGCTAAATACTGCAATTGCCAGGATGGCCAGCAACGTAGATGTTAGTGATAACCGCATACCTCGCACTTTCATTTCCTGCCTGATACTGAATTCGGAGTTCCGGGTCGTCTGTGAATTGACCTGTGCTCAGATGCCGCCAGGAAAGACTCCTGTTGCCAGCCGCGGCGGGGTCGGCCAACGGAACACAAGAATGCCATTTTCCTGTTGCAAAGTTTCCTGCATCTAGTGTAAGGTGCCCGTACTAGAATAAGTTATAGTCCAGCCAATGGAAGGTTTGACGAATAATAGGAGCCCGAAAGACCTCGAAAATCGCGGCTCAGCTAGTTTGAAATTAAAGTTTCTCAAGGTCCTCATGTCGGCAACAGGCACTCGTCTTGGCACCGTGGAGCTTTACGGCGCGGGAGCGCAGACGTGACGCCGAGCGGCGGCGTTGCTTACACGGAGTCAAGCGATAAACCAGGCTTTGGGAGGAGCTTGGTTTTACGTGGTCTGATGTCGATGATGTGCGCGGTGGTTAGCCGCCCCTTCTGGGCGGGGTGGCTTAAAAAATCACCGCGCACACCCCAGCTTATTCATCCACAAACTCAACTGGAACTTGATTCGGAATAATCCCCTTTTCAAAACCCTCTTGCAATAACTTCCGGACGGCTTCGCGTCCGCGCTCTGTGTAATCAAGCGTCAGATCGTTAACCCACATGGCCACGAACCGATCAGCCAAGTCCGTCTCCATGTCCCGGGCAAACTGCATTGCGTATTGCAGCGCATCTTCGCGGTGGGTGAGCGAATAGTTGATGCTCTCGCGCAGCAGGCGCGAGACTTCTTTGACGAGCGGTTCGCCCAGTTCCCGGCGGATTACGTTGCCGCCCATTGGCAGCGGAAGGCCGTGGCGGTTATGCCACCACTCGCCGAGATCCAGCACTTTGTGAAGCCCCTTTGACTCGTAGAAAAGCTGTCCCTCGTGAATCAAAAGTCCGGCGTCGCAAGTCCCATCCTGCACGGCCTCGATAATCTTATCGAACGCCACGACTTCATATTGAAACTCGGAATTGAAGATTCGCAGTGCCAGAAAAGCGCTGGTCAGCTTGCCGGGAATGGCGATCTTTAGACGCGGGATGTCGTCGGGAGTCGCCGGCTCACGCGAGACGACGATCGGTCCGTAGTTGTCGCCAATCGACGCGCCATGCGGCAACAACGCGTACTTGTCAGCGATGTAAGCGTAGGCGTGAAAACTGATAGCCGTGACGTCGTAAGTCCCGCGCATCGCTTCTTCGTTGAGCGTCTGAATGTCTTTCAGGAGATGTTCGAAATGCAACTCGCCGGTGTTGATCTTGTTGGTGGCGAGCCCGTAGAACATGAAGGCGTCGTCGGAATCCGGCGAGTGAGCCAGAGTAATCGTGGTGCGTTCTGTGTCAGTAATCATTTTGGTGTTAGAAGGCAGCTAAACCAGCGACACGTTGCCGCGATCGACGCGGTTGTAAACGGTGTCGCGTTCGACGGCTTCGAAACCGGCCTCCTCAATCAGACCGATAAGCTCCGTCCTGGTCATCTTCACTTCGTTGTTGGCTTCGACTGAGTAGCTGGTCGTAAGTTCACCACCTTCGGTGATGGTGCCGTCAATGTCGTTGGCGCCGTAGTGAAGGGCGACCTGCGCGAGGCGTTTGCCGAGCATGACCCAGTACGCTTTGATGTGATCGAAGTTGTCCAGCATCAAACGCGCCACCGCCATCGTTTTTAGTGAATCAACTCCGGATGGACCAGGCAGATGCGACAGTTGCGTGTCAGGCGGATAAAACGCGAGCGGAATGAAGCATTGAAAACCGTGCGACTTGTCCTGTTGCTCGCGCAGCTTCACGAAGTGATCGACCCGATCTTCGATCGACTCGATGTGCCCGTAGAGCATGGTGGCATTCGTTTTCAGGCCCGCCGCGTGAAGTTTTCCCTGGAGCTCAAGCCAACGCTCCGCGTCACACTTGTGAGCGCAAATCATCGATCGTGTGGGCTCGCGAAAGATCTCAGCGCCACCGCCCGGACATGAATCCAGTCCCGCTTGAATCAGCTTCTGAATCACGTCTTCGTCAGACATTTTGTAGAAATGCGCGAAGTGGTCAAACTCCACCATCGTAAACGCCTTCAGGTGCAACTGCGGATACTGTTGCTTCAATGAAGAAAGCAAATCGGTGAAGTAACTGAACGGCAGCTTAGTATTTAAGCCGCCGGTGATGTGCAGTTCGGTTGCGCCTTCGGCAACGGCCTGGGCCGCGACTTTCAAACTGTCGTCGATGTTGTGTGTGTAGGCGTCCGGCTGTCTTGGAGTGCGGTAGAAGCCGCAGAACTTGCAGTCAGCGTAACAGATGTTTGTCGGATTGAGATGGCGGTTGACGTTGAAGTACGTCGTGCGGCCGTGGCGACGTCGTCGCACGGTGTCAGCGAGTTTGCCGAGGGACGGAAGATCGTCAGTGGCGTAAAGCGCGAGACCGTCTTCAAACGAGAGTCGTTCGCCGTTCGTGACTAATTTCTCAATCTGGTTCAGTTTGTCGTCGTGTGAAAAAGACATTTCATTTACTCATTATCTGTTAAGGAAAACTGCGCTTCCGAACGTCGCCAGCAAGATCACGCTGACGAATGCATTTGTCGTAAAGAACGCAGCGTTCAGGCGGCTGAGATCGCCGGCACGAACAAGCCGGTGTTGATAGACGAGCAA
>DASZDV010000542.1:0-2433 GCA_035941575.1 Pyrinomonadaceae bacterium | reverse complement strand
AGGCTTCATCACTCTGGCCGAGAAAATTGAACTGCGCGTCAACGAGGGTGTCCGTCGCGATGTCACTCTTCCTGTCGGTCACCCAGAAGTCGTGTCAGTTGAAGCGACGTACGAAGCTCAGTTGAAAAAAGAGTCGGCTTCGCTCGGCGCGGTAATCGAAAACCGGCAAATTACTAGTTTGCCGCTCGACGGCCGCAATTTTTACGAGCTGAGCTTGCTGGTGCCCGGCGCTGTGCCGCCGGCCCAGGGTTCTGCCGGATCAGTGCGCGGCGACTTCGCGTTCAGCGTTAATGGCGCGCGTGAAGACGCGAATAACTTCCTGCTCGACGGTGTGTATAACCTCGACCCGAAACTTAACACCTTCGGCGTGCGCCCGTCCGTCGATGCGATTCGCGAGTTTGAAATGCTGACGAGCACTTACGATGCATCGTTTGGCCGCAATCCGGGCGCGCAGGTCAATGTGGTTCTGAAGTCCGGTTCGAACGACTTTCATGGTTCGTTGTTTGAGTTTCACCGTAACGCAGCGCTCGATGCGCGGAACTTCTTCGCTCCTGGCGGAGAGTCAAAACCGAAGTACATTCGCAACCAGTTTGGTGGAGCGATTGGTGGTCCAATCGTCCGCAACCGCACTTTCTTTTTCGGCGACTATGAAGGCACGCGCTCGCGTGAAGGCATCACGCGCATTACGAATGTTCCGACGGCGGAAGAACGTGAAGGCAACTTCACGCACAGTCTCTTTGGTGTTCCTACTAATCCCTTCACGGGCCAGCCATTCGACGGCGGAACAATCCCCACGTTTTTCATCAATCCTGTCGGCCGTGCGATTGCCCGGCTTTATCCCCTGCCGAATAGGAACGTGCCGTTTCAAAACTTCGTCTCGTCGCCAGTTCAACGCGACGATAACGACAGCTTCGACGCGCGCGTCGATCACCGGCTCACTGATAAAGCGGACCTGACGTTCAGATACAGCTTTGGAGATCGCGATCTTTTTGAGCCGTTTACTGGTCCATCCTTTTCAGTCGTGCCGGGATTTGGCGATACCGTCAGGCGACGCAGTCAAAACGCGATGGTTGCTTTAACGTTGGCGTTAACGCCGAATCTTGTGAACGAAACTCGCGGAGCGTTTAGCCGCGTCGCGGCTTCTGTCACACAGCAAGCGAGTGTTTTGAATTCGGGGGTTGGATTGCCGACCATCTCGCCACGTGCGAGAGATCTCGGTCTTAGTTTCATCACCATCACTGGTTTTTCTCCGCTCGGTGACGAGGGGAACAATCCGCAGAACAGCGTTACGAACGTTTACCAGTTACTCAACAACTCGAACTATATTTCCGGAAAACATCTGATCAAGTTTGGCTTCGACTTCCGCTTTTCGCAGCAGAACGCGTTTCGGGACATTGAATCGCGCGGACGTTTACAATTCTCACCGTTCGGCCAAATCACCGGAAACGCGCTTGGCGATCTGTTGCTGGGTTTTCCATTCCTTACAAGTGTCGCGCGTGTTGACAATCCACAGCAGATTCGCACTGAGAGTTACAACTTTTACATCAACGACAGTTATCGCGTTACAAACGATCTGACGCTTGTGGGCGGGCTTCGCTATGAGTACAACTCGCCGCCGGTGGATAAGGAGGATCGCGCTAACGTTTACGATCCGGTGACGCGATCGCTGGTGGCGGTAGGAACGAATGGCGTGCCGCGCAGTGCCTTTACTCCTGATGTGAACAACTTCGCGCCACGTGTTGGGTTTGCCTGGGCCATCGGTAGCGATCGGGAGACGGTGGTGCGTGGCGGTTATGGCGTCTACTACGATCAGTCGCCGCTCGCTCCGGCAGAAGCGCTCTATTTCAACTCGCCATTCTTTGACAACAACATCTTCTTCTCGTTGCCGGGCTTGCCTTTGACGCTGAATGATCCGTTCCCGTCTTTCTTCCCTTTCCCGTTGCCAGATTCGGCGCTTGCGATTCAGCGCGATCTTCGCACCGGTTACATGCAGCACTGGAACCTGAACGTTGAACGACAAGTCGGTGACAAGGGCGTATTCGAAGTCGCCTACGTTGGATCAAAAGGAACAAAGCTGCTAACGGCGCGCGACATCAATCAGCCGCAACCGAGTGTCTTGCCGCTCGGTCTGCCGATCGTGCCTCGCCCGGATCCGCGTTTTGACGACATCGACTTGCTGGAGTCGCGTGCTAATTCAAACTACAACGCGTTGCAGGCGCGTTTTCAGCAACGGCTGTCGCGCGGGTTCTCAACGCTTGCTTCGTACACGTGGTCCAAGTCGATTGATGATGCTTCAAACTTCTTCAGCAGTGCAGGCGATCCGAATTTTCCGCAGAACAGTTATAACGTTGCGGCTGAGCGTGGCCGTTCGAACTTCGACGTGCGTCATCGGTTGTCGGTGAGTTATTCCTACGCGTTGCCGTTTGGAAAGGG
>DASZDV010000541.1:0-2827 GCA_035941575.1 Pyrinomonadaceae bacterium | reverse complement strand
GAGATCAGGGGGCAGTTCACGATCAGTGAAAACGCGAGTCCCGAACCTGAGCACCGCGGCAAGTGGAGCATGTATCTCGGCGGCAAGTGGTATGGGTTGCAGCTTTCTCCTGCGGCTACTTTGCCAACCGGGACGGTTGCTGCGCTTGATGTGAGTATTCTTCAGGACAGACTGCTCGATCCTATCTTAGGGATCAAAGACGTGCGGACCGACAAGCGAATTGATTTCATTGGCGGTCTTCGTGGCACAAAAGAGCTCGAGCGGTTGGTAGACGAAGGCAAAGCAGCAGTTGCGTTTTCACTGTACCCCACGACCGTCAATGAGTTGTTGATGGTCTCTGACGCGAACGAGATCATGCCGCCGAAGTCGACCTGGTTTGAACCCAAGTTGCGCGATGGATTGTTGATTCACACTATTTGAGCTTTGTACTTTGACTTTGGTTCTTTGTTTTGAAACTAAGAACCAAACACAAAGCACCAAGTACATATTTATGAAGGTTTTAATAGCAGATAAATTCGAACAGTCCGGCCGGGATGGTTTGCAGTCACTCGGCTGTGAAATCTCTTATCAACCGGATCTCAAAGATGACGCTCTAGTCGATGCAATTCGAAAAGAAGCGCCTGATGTACTCGTTGTCAGAGGTACGAAAGTCACTGAACCGATGCTCGAGGCTGGACCAGTAAAGCTGGTCGTGCGTGCGGGCGCCGGCTACAACACGATCGATGTTTCTGCCGCTTCGAAGCGCGGGATCTACGTTTCGAACTGTCCCGGCAAAAACTCGATCGCCGTTGCGGAACTCGCCTTTGCACTCATTTTGGCGCTCGACCGCCGGATCGTCGATAACGCAGTCGCGTTGCGCCGCGGCGAGTGGAACAAGAAAGAGTTTTCGAAGGCGCGAGGTCTGTTTGGGCGAACTCTCGGCCTAATCGGCGTCGGTAAGATCGGACAGGAGATGATCTCGCGCGCACACGCGTTTGGAATGCCGGTCGTTGCATGGAGCAGAAGTCTGACGCCGTTGCGAGCGGCTGAGTTGGGCGTGACGTACATGGAGTCGCCTAAGGACGTCGCGGCTGCGTCTGACGTGGTGAGTGTTCATTTGGCATTGAACAGCGAAACGAGGAACGTAATCGGTGCTGAGTTCTTCAATGCAATGGGCCAAGGCGCGTATTTCATCAACACTGCGCGCGGTGAAGTCGTCGATCAAAAAGCACTCGTCGAGGCGATGAAAACGCGCGGTATTCGCGCGGGGCTCGACGTCTATGCAGTAGAACCCACTGCGAGCGCGGGCGAATTCAACGACGACGTGGTCAAAGAAGAAGGGCTTTACGGCACGCACCACATCGGTGCTTCGACGGACCAGGCGCAGGAGGCGATCGCGGCCGAAACAGTGCGCATCGTGCAGCAGTTCAAAGAAACCGGACAGGTTCCGAACGTCGTGAATCTGGCCCGACAAACTCCGGCGACGCATCGATTGGTGGTCCGTCACGTCGATCGTCCGGGCGTGCTCGCAGGTGTGCTCGATGCGATCAAGTCGGAACAGATCAACGTTCAGGAGATGGAGAACATCGTTTTTGAAGGAGCAATCGCGGCCGTGGCGCGAATCAATCTCGATAACGCGCCGTCCGACGCCATCCTGAATCGCATTCGATCAGGCAGCGCCGACATAATCGAGTTGGATCTGATTAAACTGGGAAGTTAATGAACACGACTCTTATCACCGGCGCTTCCTCAGGAATCGGTGCGGCCTTTGCCAGAAAACTCGCGAAGCGCGGCAGAAACCTTTTGCTCGTTGCGCGTTCTGAAGACAAGTTGATCGCGTTGTGCAACGAACTCGGCCGGCTCAGTGGGATTCGCGCCCAGTATGTCGCGATAGATTTGACTGAGCCCGAAGCCGCCGCGCGTCTGTTTGAAGAAACGCAGAAACGCGAGCTCGAGATCGACATGCTCATCAACAATGCGGGATTCGGATCGATGGGCGACTTTGTGAGGCTCGACCTTGCGACTGAACTCGAGATGATCGACCTCAACATCAAATCACTTGTTGAACTGACTCACAAGTTTCTCCCGCCAATGCGCGAGCGGCGTCAAGGAACGATCATTAACGTCGCCTCGACTGCCGGTTTCCAGGCAGTGCCCTTCATGGCAACTTACGCGGCGACGAAGGCGTTTGTATTGTCGTTTTCGGAAGCGCTCTGGGAAGAGAACCGGTCGCACGGAATTCGTGTGCTGACACTGTGTCCGGGTGTCACTGAAACAAACTTCTTCGCAGCCGCGAAAATCGATCGGCCGCCAATGCGGACGGTGCAGACCGCGGAGGAAGTCGTGGACGCAGCACTGCGCGGACTAAGGCGAGGAAGAAGCACGATCATCTCAGGTTGGGCCAACTTCCTGACGGTTGAGGCGGAACGGTTGTTCCCGCGTTCGTTTGTCACCAAAGTGGCGGGCAAAGCATTACGATCACGGTTTGAATAGTGGTGGAGGTAGAAATGACGGAACGGATTTTCAACTTCAGCGCCGGTCCTGCGATTTTGCCAGTGCCGGTTTTGGAAGAAGCACAGCGCGACCTGCTTAGTCTGCCTGGCGTCGGAATGTCCGTAATGGAGATTAGCCATCGCTCGAAGACTTTTGACGACGTTCTTGCCGGCGCCGAAGCGGGTGTGCGCGAGCTTTTGAACATTCCGGAAAACTACCGGATTCTGTTTCTCCAGGGCGGGGCAAGTTTGCAGTTTTCGATGGTCCCAATCAATTTTCTGCCGGCAGACGGCACGGCCGACTACATTGTCACCGGAAGTTGGGGAAAGAAAGCCGTGAAGGAAGCACGCCGCGT
>DASZDV010000540.1:0-3855 GCA_035941575.1 Pyrinomonadaceae bacterium | reverse complement strand
AAGCAATCAACATCAAGACTCCGACGCCCGAAATGCGTGCGGCGAACCTGAGCGGTGGCAACCAGCAGAAGGTCGTGCTGGCGAAGTGGCTTACGTTTCGTCCGCGCGTGTTGATCTTCGACGAGCCGACGCGCGGAATCGACGTGGGCGCCAAAGCGGAGATTTACGAACTCATTCGCAATCTGGCACTGAAGGGCGTGTCGGTGATCGTCATCAGCAGTGAGATGGAAGAAGTGCTCGGAATCAGCGACCGCATTGCGGTGATGCACGAAGGGCAGTTAACGGGAATACTCAACCGCGCCCAGTTTAGCGAAGAAGCTGTGATGCGATTGGCGACCGGCACTGAAGGTTAAGCCACAAAGAGGCACAAAAGTCACAAGATGGTTTTTGCTCGAAACTGCGAAATCTTCCCTTTGCTTTTGTGCTTTTTGTGCCTCTTTGTGGCTTGTGGCAAAGGATAACCCGGTATGAAAAAAGAGCTTGGCATCTTCATTCTCCTGATCGTTCTCTGCGTCATTGTTTCCGTCGTCAACCCCAACTTCCTGCTGGCCAACAACCTGCAAAACCTCGCGCGGCAGATAGGCGCGTTTGGGATCTTCAGCATTGGCCTCGGCCTCGTCATCATCACCGGCGGCATTGAGCTGTCGGTTGGTTCGATGATGGCCCTGCTGGGTGTGCTGATGTCGATGATGCTGACGGAGTATGGTTACGGCGTACCACTCACCTTGATCGCGTGCATTGGTCTCGCGATGGTTTTGTCGTTTGGCCATGGCCTACTGATCACGCGTTTGAACATGCAGCCCTTCATCGTGACGCTCTGCGGACTGTTGTTCTATCGCGGCCTTGCGCGGTTTATCACCAACGACGAAACGAAGGGCTTTGGCGCTGTGGGTTTCGACTCCCTGCGCTTCCTCGCAAACGGCAATCTGCTTCGGATACCGATGCCGTTTGTGCTGCTGATCATTATCAGCGCGATCACGTGGGTCGTGTTACATCGCTCGGTTTATGGCCGTTATCTCTTCGCAACCGGACGCAACTCGGAAGCGGCACGTTACGCCGGCATTGATACGAACCGCATCATCACACTTACGTACGTTATCTCCGGCGCACTTACCGCGATCTCGGGAATCATTTTCGCGTTCTACACAAACTCCGTGTCGCCTGCAAACCACGGCAATGCTTACGAACTTTACGGGATCGCGGCTGCCGTCCTCGGCGGCTGCTCCCTGCGCGGCGGCGAGGGTTCGGTAGTGGGAGTCCTGATTGGAACTGCATTGCTACAGGTGCTGCGAAATCTGGTTAACCTGCTCGGCATTCCAAGTTCACTCGATTTCGCAGTGATGGGCGCAGTGATCTTGATCGGCGTCATGGCCGATCAGATCTTCACCGAACGAAGGAACCGGCGCCAGGTTGCGTTGATGCGGGAACTCAGTGCGCGTGAGGCTAAGCCATGAGATTGAATCTGAAACTACTCTTTGTCGTCGTTTTTATTATCTCCAGTTTTGCGCTCACAGTTGCGCAACCCTCCATTGTCAGAAAGAGTTTTGGCGAAACGAACGACGGCCAGAAAGTCGATATCTACACACTGAAAAACGCGAACGGCATGGAAGCGCGAATCACGAACTATGGCGGCATCGTCGTTTCGCTGACTGCGCCCGATCGCCGCGGCAAGTTTGCCGACGTAGTGCTCGGTTACAACGATCTCGACAGTTACATGAAACCGCCCTTTCCCTACTTCGGCGCGATTATCGGCCGCTACGGCAACCGCATCGCCAAAGGACGTTTCACTCTCAACGGCGTCGAATACAAACTCGCCGTCAACAATGGTGAGAACCATCTCCACGGCGGCATCAAAGGGTTCGATAAAGTGGTGTGGAAAGCGAGCAGAAGAGAAACAGCAGCGGGCCCGGCGCTGGTCCTTGATTACGAGAGTAAAGACGGCGAGGAAGGATACCCTGGCAATCTCAACGCTCGAGTTACCTACACACTCACCAACAGCAACGAACTCAAGATCGACTACACGGCGTCAACGGACAAAGACACCGTTATGAACCTGACGCATCACTCCTATTTCAACCTCAGGGGCGAAGGCAACGGAGACATTCTCGAACACCGGCTCACGCTCAAAGCGAATCGTTTCATCCCGACAGACGCCGGCTCTATTCCCACGGGCGAGATCCGGAGCGTGGCCAATACGCCGTTTGATTTTCATTTCGGAATGACGATCGGTGCACGCATCAACAACGACGACGAGCAATTGAAATTCGGCAATGGTTACGATCATACATACGTGATAAACGGACGGCCCAGCCGTCTGCGACAGGCCGCTTCCGTTTACGAACGAACGACGGGCCGCGTGATGGACGTGTGGACCACCGAACCGGGAGTCCAGCTTTACACGGGCAACTTTCTTGACGGTTCGATCACGGGCAAGTCGGGCAAACCATATCCGCGACGATCCGGCTTCTGCCTGGAGACACAGCATTATCCCGACTCTCCAAACAGGCCAAACTTCCCAACCACGACGTTGCGAAAAGGCGCCACTTACCACTCAGTTACCATCTATCGCTTCTCGGCCAAGAGGTAACAATCCGTGTTTATCCGTGTTCTATTTGTCCTGGCACTTCTATCGTCGTCAACGCTTCAATCACCTTCCCCTGCTTACAAAAACCCGAGCCTCCCTGTAGATCAGCGCGTCGCCGATCTTCTGCAACGCATGACGCTCGAAGAAAAGGTGGCCCAGCTAACCAGCTTGTGGCCGCGGGGCCGCGACATCTCACCCGACGCGATGAAGAACGGCATCGGTCAAATCGCGCGACAGCAAGAACACAAAGGCCCACGTGAAAGCGCCGTTTTCGCAAACTCAGTCCAAAAATGGTTGATTGAAAATACACGCCTCGGCATTCCCGCGATCTTTCACGACGAGATCCTGCACGGCCACATGGCCCAGGGCAGTACGAGTTTTCCACAGCCAATCGCACTCGCTTCAAGTTGGGACCTCGATCTAATCAATAGAGTTTTCACTGCTGCCGCGCTCGAGACGAGAGTGCGTGGCGGTCATCAGGTCCTCGGACCAAATCTCGACCTCGGACGGGAGCCACGGTGGGGACGAACCGAAGAGACGTATGGCGAAGATCCTTACCTCGTCTCGCGAATGGGCGTGGCTGTCATCAAGGCGATCCAGGGCGCTGGGCCGCCAATCGCGGCAATCGACGAAAGCCATGTCATCGCCACCGCAAAACATTTCGCCGCGCACGGGCAGCCGGAAGCAGGCACGAATATCGGCCCCGCGAATTTTTCCGAACGGACGTTGCGCGAAGTTTTTCTTCCGAGTTTCGAAGCGGCTGTAAAGGAAGCGGGCGTGATGAGTGTGATGGCATCTTATAACGAGATCGACGGTGTGCCGTCGCACATGAACAAATGGTTGCTCGACAAAGTGCTGCGCGAGGAGTGGGGCTTCAAAGGCCACATCGTGGCAGATTATTTCGCTATCGTTCAATTACAGGATCTGCATCACGTGGTTGCGAGCAGACCACAAGCGGCGAAGCTGGCGATCGAGGCAGGTGTCGATACCGAGTTACCCGAGCCGGATGCGTATCCGCACCTGATTCAAATGGTGAAGGATGGAAAGATCTCCGAAGTGGTAATCGACGGCGCCGTGGCACGTAATCTTCGCGCGAAGTTTTTGCTGGGACTTTTCGAGAACCCATACGTTGATCCCGATCGCGCAGTCGCCATCACAAACTCGCCGGCCCATCGCGCATTGGCGGCTGAGGCGGCGCGCCGTTCGATCGTTTTGTTGAAGAATGAGAACAATCTGCTGCCACTTGATCGCAGTAAGTTGAAGACACTTGC
>DASZDV010000539.1:0-6642 GCA_035941575.1 Pyrinomonadaceae bacterium | reverse complement strand
AATTGTGGGCCTTATCGAAGTCGAATAGCCTGGTCCACGCGGTCCAACCCCTCTTTTAGAACCCATACAGAGGTCAGGAATTAACTGAGGTGACGTCAGGATTCTCCTCATTGCGCAGTCCCAACCGACCGCTTAGCCTAGCCGGGCGGTTGTGATCCGTAGCCCGCTCAATTGAATGGTTCCCACGCCAAGTCTTTACAGCCTCACGTCAATCGAGCCAAGGCTTTTTTACTCGACTACATGCTCGGAAACGACGAAGGCTTCCAACTGGCGCTCGAGTTTGAGTCTCTGCCACGGGTGATCGCGACGCTGGCGGTGGTCGTTCCGATGAAGGCTTTCAACGAAACGCGCGCAGAGTATCGAATAGCCCTCGCGCGTGCAGGGGGGCGGTGGCCAGGGCGAGGTCGCCGTCCCCCGCCTGCAATGTGCTGCCGAATTAAAAACAGGAGGGGGAGGACGCCCGTCAATGATTGACAAGGCAGTTAACGGAGAACTTCAGGCGCTGGTAATTGACGGCGAACAGCAGGTGCGCGACGAACTACAGTCGCTCTCACAAGGCTTGCGCGAGCAATTGTCAGAGCGTCCACAAGGATCCTCCCCCACGATACGCACGGCTGCGTACCACTCCTCGGATATCGAACTAGTGGGACGCAGCCACGCGTTTCTCCAAATCATGAAACAGGTGGAACTTGTTTCAGATAGTGATCTGCCGGTACTTCTGACGGGAGAGGCGGGTACAGGAAAGGAACTGGTTGCTTCCGCGATTCATCATCGTAGCGCGCGTGCCGCGAAGCGATTTGTCTCTGTGAACTGTCGCGCGATCTCTGCGGAGTTGATCGAAGCAGAGGTTTTTGGACACGTGAAGGGGGCGTTCAGCGGCGCCGATCGTGATCGCTACGGATTGTGGGAAGAGGCAGACGGCGGCACTGTGTTTCTCGACGCGATTACGGAAACGAGTCCTTCGTTCCAGGTGAAAGTGCTTCGCGCACTGCAAACAGGAGAAATCCGGCGCGTTGGTTCAAATCAAGCGCAGAAAGTAAACGTACGCGTGATTGCCGCGAGCAATCACAACGTTGAGCAGGAAGTCGCAGCAGGGAAGTTTCGCAACGACTTGTTCCATCGTTTGAGTGCGCTTTCGATCATGTTGCCGCCTTTGTGCGAACGGCCGGAGGACATTCCGCCTTTGGCTCAGAGTTTCGCCGATCGTGTTTACTCCTTCAGTCCGGCCGTGAAGTTTTCACCGGAGGCGTTAGCGTTGCTCGAACGTTATAGCTGGCCGGGAAATATTCGGGAGCTGGAGAATGCGGTTGTGCGTGCGGTCGCGATGTGCGACGGGACGATTCGCGTTAAGGATCTGCCGCAGCGTGTGCGCAACTATACGCAGAGACAGACGTCGGGCAATGGAGATGGTGCGACGCATGATGGACACGCGAGAGAAGAGTGGGTGCCGTTATCCGAGGTCGAGGGCCGCTACGTCGCCGAGGTCCTTAAGCACACACGTGGGAACAAGCAAGCAGCCGCGCGCGTCCTCGCCGTCGATCGCAAAACACTCGATCGCATGATCAAGCGCCACCACATCGACTCCGAAAAACTCCGCGGCCCCGGTCGCTAGGCGGCGGCAATCTGCGTCGTCCTCCGATTGATAGTAGTCCGTTTGACGTCGGGATCTTTGCGGCTGGGACCGCAGGTGTCTCGCCTGCATGTCACGGCAGCGCCCCATTCGTCGCAGTGCAGGCGAGACGCCTGCGGTCCCAGGTAAAGGATCCCGCCTTTCAAACTGCATCTTGACACCACCTGAAGCGCTTTGTTAGGGTCAGCGTCCACTCAGCATGAAAAGCATCCTGCTTGTTGTTGCGGTCGCTGCACTCTACATACTTCATCAGGACATCTGGTTCTGGCGGAGTTCACATCTGGTTTTGGGTTTTATTCCCATCGGACTTTTCTATCACGGACTTTTTTCCGTCGCCGCATCGTTGCTGATGTGGCTGCTGGTCACCTTCGCCTGGCCTTCTCACCTCGAACGTGAAATCGAAGAAACGAAGCGCAGGGAGGATGAGCCCGCTTGATCCCCGCCATCGTAGTTTTCCTTTACCTGGCGACGGTCCTTTACATCGGTATCTTTGCTTTTCGCCGTTCAACTGGACGCGAGAAGGCTGAAGACTACTTTCTCGCAAGCCGTTCGCTTGGGCCATTCGTCTTTCTCTTTTCACTTTTCGGCACCAACATGACGGCGTTCGCGATCCTCGGATCGTCAGGCCATGCCTTCAGCAACGGTATCGTCACGTTTGGTCTGATGGCTTCGTCGTCAGGACTCGTAATTCCGTTGACGATCTTTCTGATCGGCACGCGCGTGTGGGCGCTGGGCAAGAAGTACGGGTTCATGACGCCCGTGCAGATGTTTCGCGATCGTTGGGAGTGCAGCCACATCGGGACTGCGATCTTCGTAGTGCAAGCGGTGCTGCTCGTTCCGTACATCATCATAGGCATCATGGGCGGCGGAACAACGCTCTACGCAATCAGTAACGGCACCGTCCCGTTCTGGTTCGGCGGCGCGATTGTCGCGCTTGTCGTGATGAGCTACGTGTTCTTCGGCGGTATGCGCGGCACGGCGTGGGTAAACACATTTCAGACCGTGCTTTTTCTGTGCTTCGGCGTAATGGCAATTATCGTGATCGGCTACGGCATGGGCGGCTTTCAAACCGCAGCGCAAGGCCTAAAAAACTCACCACTGTCGTGGCTGCTAACGCGCGAACGCATCTCGCCGTATTACTTTTTCAGCTACACGTTTATTCCGCTGTCGGCAATCGCGTTTCCACACATTCTGATCTTCTGTCTCACGGCGAAGAAGATGAACCAGTTCAAGAAGACCGTGATCTTCTACCCGTTGTGCATTCTAGGGATCTGGTTGCCGTGTGTGTTTCTCGGCGTGATGGCAAACCGCGTGTCAGACATTCCGGAGATCCGGCAGAAGCAGGAAGCGCGCAGGGTGTTGGCAACACAGGGCCGCACGATGGAGCCCGAGAAGCGCGACGAGTTACGCGAACAGTCCGGCGGCGACGATGTAATCATGCTTCTGCTTCATCGTTATGCTCCGCTGTGGCTTGCGGGACTACTCGGCGCCGGAATCATGGCAGCGGTGATGGCAAGCGACTCACAAATCCTCGCGCTCTCGACAATGTTTACGGAGGACGTCTTCGCCTTTTACGGCGGGAAACGCCGTTTCGGCGAGGCGGTCCAGGTGCAAACCGGACGCCTCTTCATCATTCTGATCACGCTGTTTGCTTACGCAGTTGCTTTGCGCGCACCGGAAACGATCTTTGAACTCGCGATTCAATATGCATTTTCAGGTTATGCAGCGTTGTCGCCGCTGCTGATTGGCGCGTTGTTCTGGAAGGGAAGTACGAAGTGGGGCGCACTCGCCGTCACTGTCTGGACCGCGTTCGCGGTTGTGGCGGTCGCGGTCTTTCAAGCAGTCGTACCTGCTCCCGCGCCTGGACCAGCGACTGTGATCTGGTCGCTTGGCGGCACTGAAGTGTTGTCGCGTACGCCGGGCGGCACGGCTGTGTTTGGCTTCATGCCGGTAGTGCCGATGGTTTTGGTCTCAGCGTTGTTGATGTTCGTAGTTTCAATGGTTACACAGAAACCGGCGCGAAGTACGCTGGCGAAGTATTTTGGAGGTGGAAACCAATGAAGAAGTTTGCGCTCGTTGCGATCGTGATTACTTGCTTATGTGTTGTTGTTGACGCGCAGACGCCGAAGCGGCGGGCCGTCAAGACGGGCACACCAAACGGCATCTTCTCGCCTGCGATCATTGCGGGCGATCTCGTTTTCACATCCGGTCAGATTGGAATCGACCCCAAAACAGGTCAGATGGTCGAAGGCGGACTCGAAGCACAACTCGAACAGGTCTTTCGCAACCTCAGCACCGTGCTCGAGGCTTCAGGGAGCAGTATCGATCACGTCGTAAAGGCCACGGTGTTCCTTGCAGACATGAACGACTACAACGCGATGAACGAGCTTTACCGAAAACAGTTCAAGGGCGATCCGCCCGCGCGTTCAACGGTGCAGGTTGCCAGACTGCCACGCGACGCACGCATCGAGATCGAAGTTGTCGCTGTTCTTAAGTAGCGGACTGAGCTCGCTCACCAGCGTGCCGCTGGAAAAACTCCAGCGTCTTCTGATTAAACTCTTCCGTGACCTCGTAAATCGGCGCGTGTGACGTCGTTTCAAAGATAAACAGTTCCGAGTTCTTGATCCCTTTTCTTAACGGCTCGGCAAAACGGACCGACGTCACTTGATCGTGTCGCCCGAACGTGATCTGCGTCGGCGCAGTTATGCGCGGAAGTTGTGCTTCGACATCGTGCGCCAGAACCGCATTCGACTGCTTCAGGAACTCATCGACGGGCAGCGGCGGACGGCTGCGGACGAACGCGCCCAACGACTGAATGAAGTCGTACTTGTTAGCATACAGCTCAGGCGTGAAGCACCACGGAAAGATGCCTTCGATAACCAAGTCAGGCACGTTGCCAAAACCCCTGGCCAACACTTGCCACGATTTGACGACGGTGTTGATGTACGGATCGGTCTTGGTCCAGGCGCCGCAGATCGAAAGTGACTTGACCTTCTCCGGACGCTTCGCGGCCAGCCAGAGTCCGATTGAACCACCGAGAGACAAACCGAAAACGTGAGCGCGCGCAATTCCCACTGCGTCCATTAACGCAGCCACGTCGTCTGCCAACACCTCGGTCGAGTAATCGCCGTCCGGCCTGTCGCTTTCGCCTGTGCCGCGCAGATCTACGGAGATGCACGTGAAATGTTTGGCGTATTCGGCCACTTGAAAGGTGTAGCAGGTGTTATCGGCGGAAAGATAGGGAATGAGGATCAGCGGCTCGCCGTTGCCCTGTTGCTCATAGTTCAGGGTAATGCCGTTCGCTTTGACTTTAGGCATAAGCTTCTCCTTTTTCGGAAGGGATGGACTCTATTAACCGAAACAATAGAGGCGGCCGTCTTGAGAACCGATCACGATTCGGCCGTTCGCGATCGCGGGGGATGCAGATAGCGGAGCACCGGCGTCGAACTCCCAAAGCTTGGCGCCATTCTCGAGACTCAAAACATAAAAGCGGTTGTCGTTCGAACCGACATAAACACGGTCACCGGCAATCGCGGGCGAAGATTCTACACGAGCGCGGGTAGCAAAAGTCCAGGCAACTTTTCCGTCCAACGTCAGTCCATGGACCAACTTGTCGCGACCGCCGATAACCACTCTCGCGGGTGTTACAGCGGCCGATGAGTAGAACGGAAATTGTCGCTCCGGATGTTGATAACGCCACGTGATTTTACGCTGAGCGAGGCTCACACCCAAGACTTCGTTATCAAACGTGCCGTAAAACGCGGAACCGGAACGAAGAGCTGGTGAAGCGCCGGTGTATGCGCCTGAAGAAACGTTGAAGACTTGCTTGCCGTCCGAGATTCGAATGCCGCGAAACATTTCATCGCAACCGGCAATGAAGGCCATGCCTCGGAAGATGCCCGGCGTCGAGTGGACTGGTCCGTTGGTTTTGAACTTCCAAAGCAGTGAACCGTCGCGCGCCGATAGGCAATAGAGATTTTCGTCGTACGAACCGATCAAGACTCGATCGCCTACCACAACCGGCGACGACTTGATCTCATTGTTGGTTTTAAAGGCCCAGATCTTCTTGCCGTCACTCGCGTTGACCGCGTTCAGCCAGCCACCCAAATCACCGATGTAGACAATGCCGTTGCCGTATGCGGGAGATGATTCGCCGATCGGCGATCCGGTGGAGAACTTCCAGTAAACCGATCCGTTGTCGAGACTCAACGAGACGAGTTCGCCCTTTTGCGAACCAACGAAGACTGTTCCGCCGACGATCGCCGCCGACGATTCGATCGAATCACCTGCTTCGTACGTCCAGAGTGGTTTCAACGACGAGGGAACGTTCGACTGCGATACTCCCGTCAACTGATGATTGCCGCGAAACTGCGACCAGTTAGCAGCAGGCGTGTCCTGGGCTTTGACCACCAGGAACACGGATAAAAGAAGACAGATGACGCTTAGTAGGCGCACGAATACACCTCCATGGCGCCTTCTTTGTTGAACGGCCGTGGATTGAAAGTTCCCGTCCATTGTTCGGCTGCTTCGGCCGCCAGCGTAGGAAGTTCGTTTTTGGCAATGCCAATTCCGCTTAAATTCCCTTCCAACCGGCCTGCCGCTATGAGCGTTTCCAGTCGACGGGCGAGAGCTTCAGTTGGGGTTGGATCGGCGTTCTTGTGTGAGACACCAGACAAATTCAATAACGTCGCGTAGCGATCCGCGGCCGCACGTTCGTTCCAACGCACAACCGTCGGCAGCAACATGGCGATTGCCGCTCCGTGAGCGGTTCCATAACGCGCCGTCAACGGATTCGCACACGCATGAGTCGCGCCTAGCATCGAGTTTTCAATCGCAACGCCTGCGTAGAACGCTCCCAACTGCATCGCGCCGCGGGCTTCAAGATCGTCAGGTTGAGTCAGAACTCGCTCGTAGTTCGCCTCGAGCAACGCCCACGCTTCGCGAGAGAAGATTACAGAAACAGGAGTGCGTTTGGTTGTGAAATCTTCTCTCGCGAAGCGTGGGCGTTGCTC
>DASZDV010000538.1:0-3463 GCA_035941575.1 Pyrinomonadaceae bacterium | reverse complement strand
TTTCCACTCTCAACCAGCGACGACGTAAACGCCGCCGTAAATGCTGCGCAAGGCGCTTTCGATCGTTGGCGTAACACCCCCGCGCCGAAACGGGCGGAGGTCCTCTTCAAGCTCGGCGAAATCCTGATTCGCGATAAAGAGCGCTACACCGCCGACATGACTCGCGAGATGGGCAAGGTTCTGAAAGAAGCCGGTGGCGACGTTCAGGAAGCGATCGACTGCACGTATTACACAGCCGGCGAAGGACGCCGGCTTCACGGCTTCACCACGCCCGCGGAGATGCGCGACAAGTTTGCGATGTGCGTGCGACAACCCGTCGGACTCTGTGGACTCATCACGCCCTGGAATTTCCCGATGGCCAGTCCCTCGTGGAAACTGATCCCCGCATTAGTCTGCGGCAACACAGTAGTAATTAAACCAGCCGAAGACACGCCGCTGTCTACTTACAACCTCGTGAAGGCATGTGAGGAAGCAGGAATTCCAGCAGGCGTCGTGAATCTGGTCACAGGCTTTGGTGAAACTGTCGGCGCGGCCATGACGAATCATCCCGCGTTGCGCTTGATCTCATTCACGGGTTCGACTGAAACAGGACGCATCGTCGCTTCAGCCTGCGCCGAACGAAACGCGATTTGCTCGCTCGAAATGGGCGGCAAGAATGCGATTATCGTCATGGACGATGCTGATATCGATCTCGCTGTGGAAGGCGCCATCTGGGGCGCCTTTGGTACGTCGGGCCAGCGCTGCACCGCATCGTCGCGATTGATCGTTCACAAGAAAGTTTATCGTCAGTTCGTCAACAGACTCGTCGAAAACGCGAAAGCGTTGCGCGTCGGCAACGGAGCCGATCCGAAGACTGATGTCGGTCCCGTGATCAACACGGACGCTGTCGAAAAAATCATGAGCTACATCCGCATCGGCCGTAACGACGATGGTGCCAAACTCGCCTGCGGCGGAAAGCGTCTGACGCGCGGCGACTACGCAAACGGACACTTCATCGAACCAACGGTCTTCACGGATGCTGCGCCTGACATGCGCATCTCGCAGGAAGAGATCTTTGGACCAGTCACGACTGTTATTCCGGCGAACTCACTCGAAGACGCTGTTCAGATCGCGAACGGTGTTCGCTACGGACTCTCCGCGGCAATCTACACGCAAAACGTCAATCGTGCTTTCAAAGCGATGAACGAAATGTACACCGGCATCTTCTACGTGAACGCCTCAACGATCGGCGCGGAAGTTCATCTTCCGTTCGGCGGCACGAAAGCCACCGGCAACGGCCATCGTGAAGCAGGCACGCAGGTGCTGGATATCTTTTCGGAATGGAAATCGATCTACGTTGACTTCAGCGGCAAGTTGCAAAGGGCGCAGATCGACAACGTCGAGAGCAGCCACACCAGTTAAAGCCACAAAGAAGCACAAAAAGCACAACGGGAGAGGGTCCGAAGAGTCCTTGTGCCTTTTTGTGGCTTCACCTCTGACTTAATTCAACAATACGAGCGAGTAAGACCTCAGGCGAAACAGGTTTCGACAAAAAGACGTCGACCTGTTCGCTTTCGCTCACGGCATTACGCGGGTCGAGCGCGCTCAACAAGATAATTGGCAACTGCGATAGGTGTTTACTGCTGCGCATGAAGCGGCACAACTCATAGCCGTCGAGATTCGGCATGACAGCGTCCGTGACCACAACGTCAACCGTGGTATTTAGTAGAAACTTCATCGCCTCGAGTCCATCGGCGGCAGTAACAACGGCGTAGCCGGCGCGCTGAAGCACTACTTCGAGATACCGTCGGAGGGCCGGGTCGTCTTCCGCGAGCAGCACACACTGAGAGTTCCCTGGCGATTTGGCCGGGTGCAGAATGTCCGCTTTGGCAATGTCTAATCCTTCGGGTGTGATCATCGCCGTGAGTGGGAGGACTTTCGAGGCGTGAGGTTTTTGTAGTCAATGAGCCGGGTTCGCTCGTTCCTGATGCAGGGTAGACTGCCGCCAGCGTGATTGTCAATGTTATTGATTGTTGATCGCGAATTCCCTGAACCATAACTCCAGTCCCAACAATTGGAAAACCTGAAGATTGAAGTCTTCGCGGCCGGAAAAATTGGCCTCGATGACCCTTTTTACCTCACCCGGCCGAAAAAGGCCGCGTTTTTCGACGGTTTTCTCCGAGAGCAACTCGTTTACGAGCGGACGCAACGGCCCGCGCAGCCACGAACGAATCGGGGCGCCGAACCCTGCCTTTTTGCGCCAGACCACTTCTCTTGGCAACACGTTTTCGAGAGCTCGTTTCAGAACGTACTTTCGCGTCAGACCGTGAAGTTTGAGCCGCGGCGGCATGCGTGCGGCCATCTCGATCATTTCGCGATTGAGGAAAGGGACACGCACCTCGAGATTCGCGGCCATCGACGTCTTGTCAGTCGTGATCAAGTTCAGGCACGGCAGGAACGTTTTCAGGTCGACGTACAGGAGCCGGTTGAGTGGAGCGGCGTCTGCGACGCGCGCGAAGTAACGGCGATGCGTTTCGTAAGCGTCGAACCCGCGCGTCCGCTCGCGCCACTCGTCTGTGTAAAGCCGCTGTTTCATTTCGTCCGTGAAGTAAGTGGCATACCCGAGATATCGCTCTTCGAAGTCGAGCGCGGCACTCCGCGCGAACTTCTTCGCGTTGCGCAGCGGCGCGGTCAATCTTCCCGGCAGCCCGCCGGGCAGGACGCCTGCGACCGTTTTCATCAACGGACGTCTTAACAGTTCCGGAACCGGATCAAACGCGGCCGCTATCTTCATCGCCATCTGCCGCGGATAACCGGCGAACACTTCATCACCACCCATGCCGGACAACATCACTCTCAACGTCTCGCGTGCGGAGCGCGAAATGAGATAACTCGGAATCGCCATGTCGATCGGCGGCTCTTCCATGTGGTGGACCAGCTTCGGCAAGAGTTCTGCGACCGCGGGTTGCAAGATGATCTCGTGATAGTCAGTTTGCAATTGATCATTCACTCGACGCGCCCAGCGCACGTCGTCGGGGATGATGTCGTAGCGGAGGTCTTCACTCTTGATGCCGACCGTGTAGGTGCTGATGCGCTGGCCGTTGCTGTGACGGTCCATCATTGCCACGATGCCGGAAGAGTCGATGCCTCCTGAAAGAAACGAGCCGAGCGGCACGTCCGCAACCATCTCCATCTTCACCACTCGGTCCAGTGTTTCTAACACGCACTCCTGCCACCAACCATCGCTTCTCTGCTCGTCAATCTGTTCAAATGAAGCGTCCCACCATTGCGTTACTGTCACACCGCTGTTTTTGAACTGGAGATAATGACCGGGTGGGACCGTCTTAACGCCCTCGAACAGGGTATTGGGATCTGGCGCCCAAAGAAAGGTGAGGAACTGATGAAGCGCCTCGGCGTTGATGCGTGGCCGAATCAGTTTCGACGCGAGAATTGCTTTTATCTCTGAACCAAAAACAAATGCACC
>DASZDV010000537.1:0-5333 GCA_035941575.1 Pyrinomonadaceae bacterium | reverse complement strand
CTGCCCTTGAACTGCGGCTTGCGCTTCTCAACGTAAGCTTGCAGTCCCTCGCGTGCGTCTTCCGACTGAAAAAGCTGCTGCTGCAACTCGCGCTCTAGCGCCAGCGCGGATTCGAACGAGATCTCGCCGCCAGTTTGCACTGCTCGTTTGATCTTACCAACAGCCTGTGCCGCCTTGTTTGGCGTCGTAAACTGCACAGCACTCTCATGGACCATCTGCGCAAACTCTTCGATGGTTTCAGCTCCAAAAACCTCAGTCAAGATTCCCAGCTCAAGTGCGCGCTCAAACGAAATCAATTGACCCGTTGTCATCAACTGGATCGCCTTCGCCTTGCCCACGAGGCGTACCAAACGCTGCGTGCCGCCAGTGCCCGGCAGTACGCCGAGTGAAACTTCGGGTAGTCCCAACTTGCCCGCATCCTTGCGCGCGATGCGAAT
The DNA here is from genome assembly GCA_035941575.1 of Pyrinomonadaceae bacterium. Lineage (GTDB taxonomy): Bacteria > Acidobacteriota > Blastocatellia > Pyrinomonadales > Pyrinomonadaceae > PSRF01. Next base: position 4,896 of record DASZDV010000537.1, on the reverse strand, counting down.
GTCAGCCGCCATTGCCACTTCCAAACCGCCGCCCACGCAGTGTCCATTGATCGCCGCGATCACGAGTTTTGGTGTTTGTTCCAACCGCAATAGCGTCTCGTTCGCGTGAAGACAGAAGTAGTACTTAAATGAAGGTGTGACGTCCGCCAGCATCCGGATGTCAGCGCCCGCGCAGAAAAACTTCTCGCCCTTGCCCGTGATCACGATCACCTGAACAGCGTCGTCCATTCGCGCATTGAGAATCGCGCGATCCAGCTGCTGCATCATTTCATAGCTGTACGTATTCGCGGGCGGATCGTTGAGCGTCAGATAGGCGACGCCGTCTTTGATTGCGTAATCGAGTTTCGAATTTGCTTCACTCATAGATCGAAATGTGGAAGTTGCTTTCGGAGTTAAACGGCTCGCGCTTCCAGTTTGTCCAACGCTCGCGCAAACGCAAACCTGCTAGCTGGGCCATGAGGTCCAACTCCGATGGCCAGCAATACCGAATCTGCACGGGATACAGTTGGACGCTTCCGTTTTTTAGAACGACCTTCTGACTGATTACGCGTTGACTTGCCGCGTCGTGCTGGCCCACATCCAACTGAACCTCGTCCTCCGTCACTTTTGTGGCCCAGTTTGCTTGCCGGTAGATGAAGCGCTTCACGTCAGGCACAAAAGCCTCGATAACGAAGCAGCCGCCGGGCGCGAGATGCGCGGCGACGTTGCGGAAACATTGCACCTGTTCTTCCTGAGAAGTGAGCGCAAAGAACGTGTTGAAGACGATGTAGATGAGTGCAAACGTTCCTTCGACCGGAACCTCGGCGAAGTTGCCTTGTGTGATCGTGATTCGGTCGCCGCCCGGTTTTTCTTTTAACCGCGAAATCATCGACGCCGCAGCATCAACGCCATGAACTTCAACGCCTTTGGCTGACAACGGCAACGCAATTCGTCCCGTGCCGATGCCCAGCTCGAGCGCGCGTCCGCGCTGGGCGAGATCCGCGAGCGCGTCGATCGCCTGCGGGTCATATTCGCCGTACCAGTCGTCATAAACGCCGGCTACGTTCTCCCCGTAGGTCTCGTTTGAATAAGAGTTCAAGTCGTTGTGCCTCGCCAGATACTCAGGTTCTCACCGTGCTGCGGAAGCACCGCCGCATTGAGCGGCTTCACGAGCAGCCCGGGCGCGAAGCCGCCGAGAAAAAGCTGCGTCAGGTGCTGGGCCAGGTCGTGGACCTTCAGTTTTCCTTCCGGGTCGTACCAGTTATAGATCCAATTCATCATTCCGAACAGCGCATATGTCGCGACTGTCAGATCAACGGACTGTTTCTTATCGCGCGAATCTTGCACTTCCTGGAGAATGTGGCGCGCGAGTTTTGTGTAATTGTCTTTACGTGTCGAGACATGCGCGTGCAGATCGCCGCGCAACGACTCAGCCTCGTGCGACAGTACCTTCATCTCCGCCATATTGGCGGCGAAGAATGATAAGTGGTTTTCGATGAACACCGTGAGCTTCGCGACGGGATCCTGAACTTCCTCCAGCCGTTGTTCGAGCCGCTCGAGCACGCGGCCGAAACAGTTATCCTGGATCAAAAACAGCAGTTCCTCTTTCGAACGGCAGTAGTGATACAAGCCTGCGAGGCTCACGCTTGTGGCGCGCGAGATGTCGCGCATCGAGGTCGAGTGATAACTCTTCTCGGCAAAGATGCGTGCGGCCGTGCGCAGGATGAATTCGAGTTTTTGATCGTGACGCGAAACAGTCAAGATCTATCCAAGCCTCACGTATTCAAAATCAAACGGCTTGCCCTTGATGCCGGCGGCCGGCGGCGCAATCCAGTTTGCGATCTTTCCGAGCTCCGTAACGGGATGCATCAAACTCCGCACGTACTCACGATCTTCCATCGTCGGCAGCCATTCCGATTTGTGCTTTTCAAATTCTTCGCGCGAGATCAGGTTGCCCTGGAGGTCGAATGTGTGACCGGCATACTCGCCGACATGACGATGAAACCGCGGATTAGGGAGATAGAGACGTTCTGTTAGTCCTTCTTCAGCGAGGATCTTGTTCCAGCGCGCCAATCCCTTCTCGCAATCCTTCACGTACTCGCCGCGCAACACTTCATTCAACGCATTTCGCATCGGCACTTCGCGCGGTTTGAGTTGATTGTCTTCGACGACTTGCATCGTGAAGTTCTCGTTCGCCGCCGTGTGTTCGGTGTACTGCTTCTGCTCCTGGAATCGCCCTTTCAATCCCGCGGCGAAGAAATCAGCCGAGTTGGAACTGATTTCACCACCGAAAAGATCGAGCGAGTAGCTAAACCAGAAGTTGATGTACCTCTGAATGATCTCCAGTGGAATGCCACCGAGTTCACGCACGTCGCCTTCTTTCATCAACTGCGCGGTGCGTCGCACAACGCGACCGAGACCCGTGTCGCCGACGAACATGTGGTGCGCTTCTTCCGTCAACATGAACTGGCACGTTCGCGCGAGCGGCTCGAAACCTGATTCCGCCAAGGCTGAAAGCTGATACTTCCCGTCGCGATCGGTAAACATCGTGAACGCGAAAAAGTTCAGCCAGTCGTCACACGGTTGGTTGAACGCTTCGAGAATGCGTGGCTTGTCGGGATTACCGCTGCGCCGTTCGAGCAGCGCGTCCGCTTCGTCACGACCGTCGCGACCGAAATAACCGTGCAGCAGGTAAACCATGGCCCACAGATGCCGGCCTTCTTCGACGTTGACTTGAAACAGGTTGCGCAGATCGTAGAGCGATGGACAGGTTCTGCCGAGTTGTCGCTGTTGTTCGACAGACGCGGGTTCAGTGTCGCCTTGTGTGACGATGATGCGTCGCAGTGCGTTGCGAAACTCGCCTGGGACTTCCTGGTATGCGGGACGTCCGTAGTTATCGCCGAAACCGACCTTGGCATCCGTCTTTGGTGGTTCGAGAAAAATTCCCCAACGATAATCGGGCATCTTCACGTAATCGAAATGTGCCCAGCCTTCAGAGCCGACGTCGACTGCGGTGCGCAGCCACACCTCTTTATCCTGAAAACCCTCGGGCCCCATCTCGCGCCACCAGTCGAGGTAGTTTGGCAGCCACTTCTCGAGTGCGCGCTGAAGCTTCTTGTCTTCGCTGAGATTTACGTTGTTAGGAATGCGGTCGTAAAGATTCATCGTTCTTAGTTCCGCCACGAAAAGGCACAAGAAGCACAAGTCAGAAATGGTGTTCCGTTATACCTTGATGCCGTGGCCCTCCCTTGTGCGTTTTGTGCCGCTTTGTGGCTTAAGTTCGCTTGAAGTCAAAGTGCGCCTGCGTCGGCTTCCCGTAGTTTGTCAACGCGCCTTCTGGTCCAACCGCGTTTGGCCGCTGAAAGATCCAGTTTTGCCAGGCAGTCAGCCGGCCGTAGATTTTGGTATCGAGCGTTTCTGGTCCGGCGAAACGGAGCGATGCTTCCATGCCAGTCAATGCGTCGGGCGAGAGGGAAGTGCGTTCCTCGATGGCGACACGAATCTCGTCTTCCCAATCGAGATCGTCGGGTGCGAAAGTGATCAGTCCCAGCTCTTCGGCTTCTTCGGTGTTTATTGGCTCTGTCTCATTCAGGATTTGATCCACCTTCTCCGGTTCCGACAAAAAACGCGACTGAAGACGTGTTAGCCCGTTACTCATGAGCAGCGGTCCGGCGTTGAGTTCCGAAACCGCGACAGATGATTTCGGATCAATCAACATGTAACTGCGGTCGGACGCCAATAACAATTCCAAAAGATCGCCTGCGAAGCAGGCCCCTGGTTGAGCGATCGCAAAGAAACTCTTCGCTGTTAAATCCAGACGCCGCAGCACGCGCGCCATGTTGAGAATGATCTCACGCACCAGCCAGTGATCGCGGTTCGCCGTTAAAACACGATCCACTTCCAGCACCGACTCGATTGATCCTTCGGTGCGCAAACAAACCAATCCAATCTCCGGTTCATTGACGCGTAAATGAAGTAGTGCGTCATCGAGTTCGCGATATGCTTGCAATGGCCAGTAGGCGTCGCCGAGTTCATGAATCTGTTCGACAGTTGTTGGTTGTGGACCGTCCGGACCAAGCACAGTTAAATCCGCGTAGCGCTCGTTACGGTGCAGGTGAACACGGATGTAGCGATAGTTGCGTGAATCGTCGGTTGATTGAATTTGAAGCGGATTGAGTTTGATGCCGTTTGCGAGTTGCTTTGTTGCGCTAGCGGCGATCTGATCCATGCGAGCGTCAATCCCTGCTTGAAATTTGCTAGTCGGAAAGTGGTCGTCTATTAACCCCCAGTCCTTTGCACGCTTTCCTTTCAACCCCTCCGCCAACGTCGAGAACACGTCCGCACGATCGCGACGCACTTTTCGCTTATCAACGAGTCGCGTCAACCCACCAGTTCCGGGAAGCACACCGAGCAACGGCACTTCCGGCAGCGAAACTGCCGAGTTTCCATCATCAACGAGATAGATTTCGTCACACGCAATCGCGAGTTCGTAACCGCCACCTGAAGCCGTGCCGTTCAGCGCCGCAATGTAACGCCGTCCTGAATGTTTCGAGTCGTCTTCAATCGCGCAGCGCGTCTCGTTCGTGAACTTGCAGAAATTAACTTTGAACGCATGCGACGACGAACCAAGCATGTAAATGTTTGCGCCGGCGCAGAAGATTCTCGGCTTGAGACTGGTAATAACGACCGCCGCGACTTCCGGATGCTCGAAGCGCAGGCGCTGGATCGCGTCCGCGAGTTCGATATCAACGCCTAGGTCATAGGAGTTAAGTTTGAGTTTGTAGCCTTCGGCCAGGGTTTGGTCCTCCTGGACGTCCATGGAGAGCGTGGCGACCGCCCCGGCGACCTCAAACTTCCAGTGTTGATAGCGTTCCGGTGACGTTTGAAAGTTAATCATCCCTGCCTCATAATACTCTT
>DASZDV010000536.1:0-2912 GCA_035941575.1 Pyrinomonadaceae bacterium | reverse complement strand
ACCCCAGGGCCTCACTCAAAACTATCTTTCGGTTAATTAACGTCACCAAAAGAATGTAAATCGGCAGGTTACAGACTAGACCTGTGAGTAGCAGAAAGTGGATCCGCGGCTTCACTCCACCGCGACGTCGCTTCAACCAGTAAAGACTCGGCAGATACAACATCAGCATCAACAGACCTGAAACAACAATAGCCAGGACTCCGAAACCCGTCAGATCCGTGATGGTGAAATCCGCGCCGTCGTTACTGACATAGAGAGTTGTCGCAATGAACGCGATCCCGAGTGCCCAGGCGACTATTGCGTTAAGAAGTAATCTTAGGGCTGTGCCTTTGCGTATGCGTGGTCTCATTGTGCTTTAGGAGTCTTCAATGGCTTAACGCGAGATTGGGACGGTTTATTAACATGCACAGGGGGGTAGTCAGCTATTAGGCATCCCGTTATACTAGGGTCGCGGCAAAGGTGGACCAGTCTCAGATACTCGAAACACGCTAGTTGGCCCAATTCAAAAAACCAAATGAATAGACCCCCAAAACTCCCGCGGCTCATTTGCTGTCTAAGTGCCTTCATCGTAGTCGGCTGTTTTGTCGCGAGCTTTCGGTATGAGCGCGCGGCCGCCGCGCTTAGTAATGGCAAGATCGCCTTCACGAACAGCAGCCTTATACACACAATGAACGCCGACGGTTCAGGAGTCGTCCAGTTAACTCCTACCGGCAATGGCTTTCAGGATCGTTTGCCTGTGTGGTCGCCGGACGGCACGAAGATCGCGTTTCAACGTGGAATCTTCTCGCCGAATTCTCAGATTTACGTGATGAATACCGACGGCAGCAATGCGACTCGTCTTACAAACAACTCTGCCAGTGACGGCTGGCCCACATGGTCGCCTGACGGGACGAAGATCGCTTTCGTGAGTAACCGCGACGGTAATGAAGAGATCTACGTGATGAACGCCGACGGGAGCAGTCAAACCAGGCTCACCAACAATACGGCGGTCGATATAGATCCCGCGTGGTCGCCTGACGGGACAAAGATTGCCTTCACGAGCTCTCGTGATTTTCCAGGCATCGTCGGAAACATTGCCGCCGGGTTTGAGGTTTACACAATGGGACCTGACGGTAGTAATCCCGCACGCCTGACGAACAACAACGCGCCAGATGGCCAGCCGTCGTGGTCGCCTGATGGAACAAAGATCGCTTTCACCACGCAACGCGACGGCCTGCCTTTGGTCTATGTAATGAATTCGAATGGAAGTAGCCAGGTAAACATCACGCAGACGACCAGTCTTGACTCAGCGGATCCGGAATGGTCACCTGACGGCACTACGATCGCATTCACAAGCTACAACCGTGTGGGCCAAACGAACTCTGATGAAGTCTTTTTGATGAACGCTAATGGAAGCAACATCAGGCGAATTACGTTTACGGTTTTCGATGAACACGATCTGGCATGGCAGCCGCTCGGAGCTGCGCCGGCTCCGACACCGACACCTTCGCCTTCACCGTCGCCCTCGCCGTCACCATCGTTTACCGTGTCGGGAACCGTCACAGATTCAAACGGACAGCCGATGGCGGATGTGACGATGGTGCTGATAAGCGACGTCACGGGAACGCAGCTCACATTTACGAACCAGAGCGGTAACTACGTTTTGAATTACGTAGGAGGTGTGAGTCATAGTCTCAACATCAGCGCCTTTAAGGCGGGCTACTTCTTCAATCCGCTGACCTTGATATTCATCTCGTCGAGTAGCTTGACCGGTGATCGGACGGCGTCGTTTGTCGGTACACCGAGTGTGATACCGCTGCCCATTCAGCCGCCGGTGTTGTTGACGCAGGACGGTTCGCTGCGTGCGCTTGCGCTGGATTCAGTTACGAATATGGGTGAACCTTTTGGTGTTTTCAACCTGCACAATTTCAGCAGCGATCAGCGTGGCCGCGTCGCGTTGTTTGCTTCGAATATCGAGCTGGGTCCGGGGGAGAACTCTTCCATCATCACTGCCGAAGCGGAAGACTCGCTCGGCGCGATCTTCCCGATGACGGTCGAAGATTTCCGCTCCGTACCAAACTTCGCCTGGCTCAAGCAGGTGGTGGTGAAATTACCGGATGAGATCGCGAACAAGGTAGAGGTGCGTGTGAGTTTGAAGGTGCGTGGGATCGCGAGTAATAAGGTGCTTTTGAAAGTAAAGCCGTGAGGGGCGTGCCTCACAGAGTTTTTCCTAACCGACAAGTCCCCAAAAAAGCCTGTCATTAGCAAACGTGTAGGCTTCAGAGTGAGATCTGTGATATCCGTGAAATCTGTGGAGAACTTTTCGTGAGAACATAGGGTTCTGCGACAGAGGAGTCACGGTGAATGAAGTTAAAGATTGTCCAAGCCGGCGATCCGGTTCTGAGAAAGCAAACTCGCCCACTGTCAAAGGACGAGATCACCAGTCCGTCGATACAACTGTTAATTGAGTGGATGCGAGACACGATGCGCGAGGCGCCGGGCGTCGGCCTCGCCGCGCCTCAGATTGGCAAACCTCTTCAACTGGCCGTCATCGAGGACCGCGCCGGATACATCTCGGAGATCTCAGAAGACGAACTCGTGAAACGCCAGAGAACTACGATACCGTTCCACGTCATAATCAATCCGAAGCTCACCGTCCTCGACAAATCAACCGCACAATTCTTCGAAGGCTGTCTTAGCGTGGAAGGTTACCAGGCAGTCATGGACCGCGCACTAAACGTTCGCGTTGAGTGTTTGAATGAACGAGGTGAAGAAGTAACGATCAATGCGCGCGGCTGGTACGCACGCATTCTTCAGCACGAGATAGACCACCTGAACGGCACGTTGTACATCGATCGGATGAACTCCCGCACTCTAACAACCACAGACAACATGCTCAAGTTCTGGCAGAGTAAGAGTATTGATGACGTGCT
>DASZDV010000535.1:0-7032 GCA_035941575.1 Pyrinomonadaceae bacterium | reverse complement strand
GAAGCTTTCGCAGGAAGAACAGCTTCTCGATCTGTTACAGCCGTCGAAAATGCGCGTGTTTGGCGCGGCGGGTGTTACCGAAGATGTGAAGCTCTTGCAGTTGCCGCGGTTGGGTTTGGGTCTTACCAAACTCGAAAAGATCAACGCCGCAGTGCTCGACATGGAACCCGTTAACGAGACTGCCGGATTTACACAGAGTGGAATTCTCGGCGGAAACTTTCTGCGAAACTTCAGGATCTATTTCGATTTTGCGCGCGGCACGATGCGTCTGGAGCCCTTGAACCAGAAACCGAAGAGTGTTGAGAATATCAATCAGGAAGTACTATCAACTCCATGAAGCAAGCTCTTTATCTCGAGACATCAGTGATTGGCGCATATCTCGACAACGGCGAGCCGTTTCGACGCGATTTGACTATTCGCTGGTGGGAACATGAGATGCCCGATTATCGCGCGGTAATCTCACCGTTGGTCGCTTCCGAGCTGTCGCGACTGAAGGAGCCGCATCGCACGTCGTATCTCAAACTGATTCGCGATCTCGAACAGGTTGATCTCACTGAAGAGGCGGCCATACTTGCCGACGGTTACATCTCGCGCGGCATCTTTCATCGCAAGTATATCGCCGATGCGTTGCACGTGGCGATTGCTTCGTTTCACAAGATCGATTATTTGGTTACATGGAACTTCGGTCATCTTGCGAACGTGCGTCGCCAGGCGCGGATCAAGTTGTTCAATACGGCCGCAGGATTTTACGTGCCGATGATCGTCACACCGGAGTTCTTGGTTTCGGAGGCTACTGAGAAAGTTAGTTAATTACCAATTGTCAATTGCCGATTGCCAAGTGAGAAATCGACAATTGGCAATCGACAATCGAAAATAAACAAAATGTATCGTCGCCCTAAGTTTTTGGAAGTGCTGCACTCGATTCGAGAAGAGATGTCGCGTGAAGCTGATTACGATGTGGACCTGTTTGCGGAGATGGTCCGATCGGGCGTTCAGCCTCTGCATGGTCCACAACGCGTGATTCGCGGGTTCAGAACTCGCGCGCCGCGCGCAGAAAGTAGCAACGGCAACACCGCGAAACATAGACAGCGGAAGCGTCGCGCGCAATAATGCATCCACAAGAATACTGATCCTATGAACCCTACTTTCGAAACGATCGGGCTGGAGGTTTCAAGCGAGAAGGCCTTCAACTATCTGGCGGAGCGAGCAGGTGACCAAGGCGAAGCCACCCAACTGACCCGGCGTGGCGCAGTGCTGCATGGCCGTTGTTGGAAACTCGGAGAAGGTCTCGAAGTTTGGACGGTGCTTTACGAGTCGGGCAGCGGCGATGTGTTCTACGCCGACTGCCGTCCGGGATTTCGTGCTCGCTATATCCAGACGATCGCACCGTGGGCGCTAACGGAGTATGACGAAGAAGGCGAGGCGGTCATTCATGGTTTTCGCGAAGGTACGGATTGCGAAGTTCTGTTTGAATTGCAGAACCTGACCGAAGTTGGACCAACAGGCTTCGGCGCGCAGGAATTGCACATCGGACTCTGCGGGCTCGCGTATCGCGCGCGTGTCAGGCGCGCAAAGGTGAAGACGCGTTGGACGCCGCTGGAAAAGGCCGCTCCCGCTCGCGCAGCTCATGAAAACGACTGGAGTTTGTGTGGTCGCGTCATCGCTTTCAAACCGCTGAGGAACCCACTTTCAGGCGGAGAACTATTCTGGGTTCATCTCGATCTCGAACGCATCAAGCTCGAAGTTCTGGTCAATCGCCGCGCGCTTCGTGGGGAACTCTCCGTCGGCGCGAGTCTTGAAGCAGAGGTTTGGCTTCAGGGCCATGTTCTTGACGAGCATGCATTGCGCTCGCGTTATGAAGGTGTGGACCACGCCTGCGATCGCGCGACTTTCTGGTCGTCACTGAGAAGGAAAAACTAGTCCTCGATACTCTCCCGAACTGGATGAAACGAGTTCTCGTCGTTGTTTTCATAATCCTCACAGTCATCCTTGCGCTTTATCTCTTCAATCAGTACTGGACGCATCGCTTCGACTCTTTGATCGAACGCCAGGCCGCGATCTACCGCGTCGATCCTGATCTCGTATGGAGCATCATGTACGAAGAGACGTACTTCAGTCCGTGGAAAAACGGCGCCGATGGCGAGATCGGTTTAATGCAAATAAGGCCGATCGTTGGACGCGAATGGGCCACGGAAACAGGAATGCGCGAGCTCGAGCGTCAGATGTCCACCGATCCGCAAACTCTCCTGCGCGATCCGGAACGCAACATTCAGATCGGTTGCTGGTACCTGGAAAAGATCTCCGAGCAGTTTCGCGACGTGCCCGACGCGGAAATGCGCATGGTTGCAGGTTACAATGCCGGGCCCAGTCGCGCCGTCGAGTGGAGCCGCGTAGCTGAGGGCGCGCAGCCACAGAGCGGAGATGAATTCATCCGCCGCATCGATATACCTTCAACCAGGGCGTACGTGATCTCGATCATGAACCGTTACCGCGAACTAAAGAACGCGAAGCGATGACCACAATCTATTCTGCGCGTTGGGTCCTGCCAGACTCGTCAACACTGATCGAGCACGGCGCGGTTGCGGTTGATGGATCGCGAATCGCTGGTGTCGGCAGTGCGTCGGAGATGGCAGCGAGGTTTCCGGATGCGCACGTTGAGAGTTTTGGCCAATCGCTGGTCCTTCCCGGATTAATCAACACACACACTCATCTAGAACTCACTGCGCTTCGTGGTTACCTCGAGAACGAAGAGAGCGACTTCTTTGCCTGGCTGCGCAAACTGACGCTGGCGCGACTCGAACGCATGACTGCGGACGACATTCGCGTGTCGGCGACGTGGGGCGCGTGTGAAGCAGTGCGCGCGGGGATTACGTGCGTTGGTGACGCGAGTGATTCGGCAATGATGAGTATGCTCGCGTTGCCGGATGTAGGCTTGCGTGGCGTTGTGTTTCAGGAGTCGTTTGGCCCAGATCCGCGGTTGGTTGACGAAAATTTTGAGAAACTGAAGCGGAAGGTGGAACAGCTTCGAGAGGTTGAAAGTGGTCTGGTGCAAGTTGGTGTTTCACCGCATGCGCCGTACACGGTGTGTCGAGCTCAACTTGAATTGATTGCTGAGTTTGCGATGTCGGAGCAGTTGCCGTTGATGATGCATGCAGCGGAATCCGAGGCGGAAGAGTTGTTCTTGCGAGACGGCACGGGTTTGTTTGGTGACGGACTGGCAAAGCGTGGCATCGAGTGGACGCCGCCGCGGACTTCCACCGTTCAATATCTGAAGCAGACTGGGATATTGGAGACGGGGCCGTTGCTGGCGCACTGCATTCGGGTCGACGACGTTGACATCGAGACGTTGAAGAAATCGGGAGCGAAGGTGGCGCATTGTCCGAAATCGAATGCGAAGTTGGGCCATGGGCGTGCGCCGTTAGCGAAGTTCCTCGACGCGGGTTTGACAGTTGGGTTGGGAAGCGATTCTGTCGCGAGTAACAACACGTGTGACATTATTGAAGAGGCACGATTTGCTTTCTTATTAGCTCGAAATCCCTCTCTCACAGCCATAGATATGTTGGTAGCTGCGACTTCCAGCGGCGCTCAGTGTTTAGGTCTGGAAGAGCGGATTGGTGTTCTACGCGAAGGTGCTCAAGCCGATGTGGTTGTGGTGGGCCTGGATGGTGCGCATCAGTTACCAGTTTATGATCCGGTCACTGCTTTGATTTTCTCGTCTTCGGGACGTGATGTTGTTCTAACAGTAATCGCCGGCCGCGAAGTGTATCGCGACCGGCGAGTCATAGGCGTCGATGAAGAACGGCTAAAAGCGCGAATAAACGAGATTGCTCAGAAACTGTAGCCACAAAGAGGCACAAAGAAGCACAAAACAGAAAAGTCAGAACTGCAAACAGACCTCGTAGAGCAAACGCAGAATGTTATGTGCTTTTTGTGCCTCTTTGCGGCTCAAACTGACGCGGCAATCGCTTCGTCGAAGATCTCCAACGCCACGTCAACGTTCTCTTTCGTCAAAACCAACGGCGGTGACCAGCGAATCGTGTTCGTCCCTGCGCCGAGAATTATCAATCCCCGCTCGAAACACGCCACTTCAATTCGATCACGCAACTCCGGCGCTGGCTTCAGCGAAGTCTTGTCTTCGACAAACTCAACTCCGATCATCATCCCCATGCCGCGTACATCACCGATACATTGATGTTTCTCCTTCAGCCGCTCCAATCCTGCCTTCAAATAATCTCCCACCTCAGCCGCATTGCGAACCAATCCGCCTTCCAGCAGTTCGATCGTCTTCAACGCCGCGGCGATACAAACAGGATTGCCCCCGAACGTTGACGCGTGTGCGCCGGGCTTCCAATCCATCAGGTCCGCGCGTGCCACACACGCGCCGATGGGCAAACCGGAACCAATACCTTTCGCGATACAAACAATGTCGGCCTTTACGTCGTAGTGTTCACACGCGAACATCTTACCTGTGCGACCCATTCCCGACTGAACCTCATCGACAATCAGAAGTATGCCGTGACGGTCGCAGATCTCGCGCAGTCCTTTGAGAAAACCCTTCGGCGCGGGAACGTAACCACCTTCACCCTGCACTGCTTCGACGACAATGCCCGCGACTTCTTCCGGCGGTGTCGTTGTCTTGAACAAACGCTCCTCGATCCAATTGAGTGCGCCCTGCGATGCGCCACCGTCACCGCAATCAGCCGCACTAAACGGATTGCGAAACTCGTTCGGATACGGCACGTGGACCACGTCGAGCGCCTGCCGTTTGAAACCTTTTCGTTGCGCGGCCTTTGACGACGTGAGCGAAAGCGAACCAAGAGTGCGTCCGTGAAAACTGTTGAAGAAGGCGATGAACTTCTCCCGACCAGTGGCATGCATCGCGAGTTTCAACGCAGTCTCGACTGCTTCCGTACCGCTGTTCGCGAAGTGTGTTCGAGTGGGCGACTGCACCGGCACGATGGCGTCGAGTTTTTCGGCGAGCTGCGGCATGTGACGGTAGTAGTAATCAGTACCGCACATGTGGATCAGTTCGGCGGCTTGTTTCTGAATTGCCTGGACCACTTCAGGATGACAGTGACCCGTGGAACAAACAGCCACGCCTGCGTTGCAGTCCAAAAACACGTTGCCGTCAACATCTTCAACCCAAACGCCACTTGCGCGTTCCGCAACGAGCTTGAACGACGGCCGCGGATAGGCCGGGTTAACAAACTTCGCATCTGCTTCGACGATCTTCTTCCCGATTGGGCCCGGTAACTCCGTCTTGATCTCGGGTCTGCGGGGTGGTGCGATTACGCCGGTCGACATTTTCTCTTCTCCTTATTTAGAAAGACGCCTAATGGTCGAAAACAGCAAGTTTTCGGCCGGTATCAGTGCGCGGTTTAGGAATGCAGAGACTAGTCGGCGAAGAGATTCGCGCGAGACTCAAGCGGGCGGAAATGTAAAGACTGGCGACTCATTCCGACGCAATTCTAGCAGCCGCGAATTGCCACCGACAAGCCGGGTTGTTAAAGTATCGGCTCAACCGTTAACCCTACCTGTTTTGGAGATAAAGACATGAATATCAAAGATCGCGATAGGGCTGCTCGTGTGAGGCGAAGTCTGTTTGCTTTTGCCTTGGTCGCCCTCGTTCTGTCGTTTGCGGCGGTTGCGCCGTTCCTGCCGCGCGCAGCAGCAGACACGAAGAAGGACACGACCAAGAGCAAAATAGCGTACCCCGAATCGAAGAAAGTCGAAGTCGTCGAAGACTACTGGGGTACGAAAGTGCTCGACCCGTATCGCTGGCTCGAAGACGAAACGTCTACCGCGACGAAAGCCTGGGTCGAGGACCAGAACAGAGTCACATTCGGTTACCTGGATAAGATTCCCTATCGCGAAAAACTGAAAGCGCGGCTGACGGAACTTTACAACTACCCGCGCATCTCGGCGCCGTTTCGCCGTGGCGACACTTACTTCTTCACGAAGAACGACGGCTTGCAGAATCAAAGTGTCTACTACATTCAAAAAGGCGTGAACGGCACTCCGGAAGTTTTTCTCGATCCGAACAAGTTCTCCGCAGACGGCACTTCAGTCCTGAGCGCATTCTCGCTGTCGAAAGACGGCAAGTATCTCGCTTACGGCATCTCGCAGGGTGGGTCTGACTGGGTCACGATTAGCGTGATGGATGTTGGTACGCGCAACAACCTGAGCGACGAGCTCAAGTGGTTGAAAGGAGGCGTGTCGTGGCAGGGCGACGGTTTCTACTACAGCCGTTATCCCGAACCGCAGAAGGGTAGGGAGTTAACAACGAAGAACGAGTTTCAGACTGTTTACTTTCACAAGATCGGACAACCGCAATCGGAAGATGTGCTGGTCTATGGAGACAAACAGAATGCGCAGCGGTTTCACAATGTCGGCACGACCGAAGACGAGCGTTTCGCGATCCTGAACATCTCCGAACGCGGCAAAGGTAAAAAAGGCAACTCGCTTTTCTACAAAGATCTTTCGAACCCCGATTCGAAATTCATGGCCCTAGTCGCCGAAATCGGCGACGACAGTTTCGGCGTGGTTGACAACGTTGGCGACAAACTTTTGATCCGCACGAACTACAAGGCGCCGAATGGACGCGTTTTCCTTTTCGATCCGCAAAACCCTGACGAGAAAAACTGGAGAGACGTGCTGCCCGAAAGAACCGAGCCGCTCCAAAGCGTCGGCACCGCGGGCGGCAAGTTATTCGCTACTTGGCGCAAAGACGTCGCGACTAGCGCGTACGTGTTCAGCCTCGACGGCAAACTGGAAAACGAGATCGAGTTGCCAGGTCTCGGGACGGCGGGCGGATTTGGTGGTCTGAATGACGACAAAGAAGTGTTCTACAGCTTCACGTCGTTTAATTTCCCACCGACGATTTACAAGTACGACATCGCCACAAAGAAGTCGACTGTGTTTCGCACCGTAGACATTCCCGGATTCAAACCCGAGAACTACGAAACGAAACAGATCTTCTACAACAGCAAAGACGGAACGCGCGTGCCCTTGTTCCTCGTCTACAAGAAAGGT
>DASZDV010000534.1:0-1550 GCA_035941575.1 Pyrinomonadaceae bacterium | reverse complement strand
TGAAGGTTGGCATCAACGGATTTGGTCGCATTGGCAGGAATATTTTTCGCTCGTCACTCGGTGATCCAGACATCGATTTTGTGGCCGTCAACGATCTGACCGACACCAAAACTCTCGCGCACCTGCTGAAGTACGACTCGGTGCTCGGCAACCTCGATCACGAGATCACGGCAACGGAAAACGGGATCAAGGTCGAGAACGAGGAGTTTCGCGTGTTCTCGCAACGCGACCCGGCCGCGATCGACTGGGAATCGGTGGGCGCGGAGATCGTCATTGAATCAACCGGACTATTCACCAAGGCCGAGGATGCGAAGAAGCACCTGCATGGCAGTGTGAAGAAGGTGATCATCTCGGCGCCGGCCAAGAATGAAGACATCACGATCGTGTTGGGTGTTAACGAAGAGAACTACGATCCCGCTGCGCATCACATCATTTCAAACGCATCGTGTACGACCAATTGTCTCGCGCCGGTGGCGAAAGTGGTCCATGAGAAGTTTGGCATCCGTTCCGCGCAGATGACGACGATCCATTCGTACACAAACGATCAGCAGCTTCTCGATCTACCGCACAAAGACATGCGACGCGCGCGTGCCGCGGCTTTGTCGATGATTCCGACTTCTACAGGCGCGGCGAAAGCTGTTGCGCTAGTGTTGCCGGAGTTGAAAGGGAGGTTCGACGGCATTTCCGTGCGCGTGCCGACGCCGAATGTGTCGCTTGTTGACGTGGTGATGAATCTCGAAAAAGAGACCACCGCGGAAGAAGTGAATCGCGCATTCAAGGATGCAGCGAACGAGGAACTGCGCGGCATTCTCGATTTCTGCGAGGAGCCGCTCGTCTCAATTGATTTCAAACGCAACTCGAATTCCTCGATCGTCGATGCGGAGTACACAAAAGTGATCGGCGGAAACATGTTGAAAGTGCTTTCGTGGTACGACAACGAATGGGGTTATTCGTGTCGAGTGCGGGATTTGATCAAGTACATCGCCGGCAAAGGACTTTAATTGCCAATTGCCGATTTGTATTTGGCTTAGTGCTTAATTCTTGATTTTCTTTTTGTGCTTTTTGTGCCTTTTTGTGGCTAAACTTTCTATCAAAGATCTCGATCTCCATGGCAAACGCGTCTTCATTCGCGTCGACTTCAACGTCCCCATCAAAGACGGCAAGGTTGACGACGACTCGCGCATAACCGCCTCGTTGCCGAGTATTCAGTTCGCAACCGAGTATCAGGCGCGCGTGATCCTCGCTTCACATCTCGGACGGCCCAAGGGCCAGCGTGTCGAGAAATACAGTCTTCGTCCTGTCGCGGCACATCTTTCCGAACTGCTGCAACGACCAGTGGCGTTTGCGGAAGACTGCGTCGGCGAAGCTGCGCAGTCAAAAGTCAACGCGCTTGCTGACGGTGATGTGTTGTTGCTCGAGAATCTTCGTTTCCACGCGGAGGAAGAGAAGAACGACGATGAGTTCGCAAAGCAGTTGGCGAGCTTGTGCGACGTCTATGTCAATGACGCCTTCGGAACCGCACACCGCGCGCACGCATCGACAGCGGGCAT
>DASZDV010000533.1:0-5174 GCA_035941575.1 Pyrinomonadaceae bacterium | reverse complement strand
GACATCAAGTTTGAGCCACAGAGTGACACGAATAAAACAGATAAGGCCGACTGGATCGGCGCCATATCTCTCAGCGGAAGTGGATCACCCGTCATCGCGACGGCAACGGCGAGCGAGGTTCGGCTCGCGAGTGGCGCAACTCTTCCATTTCCCGCTGGTCCAAGTAACAAACCACCATCAATCGACGGCGTTCTGCCTATTGATTTCAGTTACGATTTCAAAACCGATCTTGTTTTCGCCGGCGCTGGCGGCGTGCGTTTGTTTCGCCAGGACAGTCCCTCGGCTTTCGTCGATGTAACGAGCGATACGAAACTTCCGGTTGCGGTGCTCAATGGTGATTACAGCGGCGCGTGGGCCGCTGACATCGAAGCCGACGGCGATCTCGACATCATACTCGGCGCGCGACGCGGCAACGTGATCGTTCTGCGCAATAACGGCGACGGCACGTTCACCAATATCGAACCTTTCGCAGGCGTCTCCGGCGCGACAGGTTTTGCCTGGGCCGACATCGACGCCGACGGTGATCCGGACGCCGCTTTCGTCGATGAAGTGCGTCTCGTGCACGTCTTCAGTAATGAACGCCAGGGACAGTTCAGCAAACGTGACGTGCCGTTTCCTTTCGACGTTGGGCCGGCGCTCGCAATCAACGTCGCGGATCTTAATAACGACGGCGTTCTCGATCTTGTGATCGCGCGCGCCGACGGAGCTATCGTGCGGCTATCGGATAAGGATCACGGCGCGGGCTGGGATCTTGCCGAGATCGCGAAAGCCGAAAACACGGCAGGAGCGCCGCTGTCGTTGCGCGTGGCGGATCTCGACAACAACGGCGGCCTGGATCTGTTGCTTGGAGCCACGATCTGGCTCAGCGACGAGAACGGGAAATTCGTTCAGTTAAAAAAACCTACGGGACTCGAGCGAATTCTGGATGCAGCAGATGTAAACGCCGACGGCCGGCTGGATGTCCTGGGCGTCTCTGGCGAGAGGCCAGTAGAGGGGATAAATACAGGAACAAAAAACTATCACTGGCAGATCGTGCGGCCGCGCGCCACCAACGCCGTAGGCGATCAGCGGATCAATCCGTTTGGCGTCGGCGGCGAGATGGAGATTCGTTCCGGCTTGCTCGTCCAGAAACAACCGATCACCGGACCGCTACTCCATTTCGGGTTGGGCGAGCAAAACACAGCCGACGTGATTCGCGTTGTTTGGCCCAACGGAACTGTGCGCGCCGAGTTTGAAGTAAAAAGCGATCAGGAGGTGTTGACCGAGCAACGTCTAAAAGCATCGTGCCCGTTCCTCTTTGCTTACAACGGCAAGACGATGGAGTTTGTGAAGGATGCGGTGCCGTGGGGATCGGCGATTGGTCTACGCATCAACACGATCGGCTCAGCCAAGATCGCCGCAACCGGCGAGTGGTACAAGATCCGGCGCGACCAACTAGTTCCGCACGATGGTTATTACGACATCCGGGTAACTGCCGAACTCTGGGAAGTTTATTACTACGACTACCTGGCGCTGATGCCGGTGGACCATCCGGCCGGTACCGAGATCTTTGTTGACGAGCGTTTTGTAGTTCCACCGGCAAAGCTCGGCTTCACCACGGTGGAGACACCACGAAAGATCAAACAGGCTATCGACGACAACGGTCAGGACGTCACCGATCTGCTAAGCACTTTCGACGGCAAAGCTCTCGACTCGTTTGGCCGCGGCCAATATCAGGGACTGACACGCGATCATTACGTCGAGGTAGATCTTGGTGACGACGTGCCAACGACCGGGCCGCTGTACTTAATCGCGCATGGTTCAATTCACGACACTGAATCCTCGCTGAACGTTGCGATCACGCAGGGCAGTCGCTGGCGAGCGAAGAGCATGAGCGTTGAAGTGCCTGATGGAAAGGGCGGCTGGGCAGTTGCGCAGTCGAATCTCGGCTTTCCTGCCGGACGTAAGAAGACAGTCCTCTTCAACTTAACGGACATCTTTCGCCCGGGAACGCCGCGCCGTGTGCGGATTAGAACGAACCTCGAGATCTATTGGGATCAACTCGAATGGGCAAGGGGTCTACCCGATGCCGAGGTGAAGATGGTACGCTTAGCGCCTTCAAGCGTTGACCTTCATTACCGCGGCTACTCGGTAATCAATCGTCCCGACGCCGGCGCACCTGAAGTACCTGATTACAACAGGCTATTGTCAACAAAACAGATTTGGCGTGATTTGGAGGGTTACTACACTCGTCACGGTGAGGTCGGGGAGTTGGTGCGAGAAATAGACGATCGCTACGTGATCGTTGCCTCCGGCGATGAAATGTCGTTGAAGTTTCCGGAGCTCCCCGCGCCGCCGCAAGGCTGGTTGCGCGATTACATCATCATGGGCGATGGCTGGATCAAGGACGGCGATTACAACTCGACTTTCTCGCGCACGGTGCAGCCGCTGCCGCATCACGCGCAGCAGGAATACGTCACGCCGCCCGGGAAGTTGGAGGACGAGTTTGTTTATCGCCGGTTTCCCGAAGACTGGCGCAAGTATCACACGCGTTACGTTGCGCCGGATGTTTTTCGAAACGTGTTGAGGTCTGTAACTAACAGATGATTCGCAGTAATACGAGCAGGATTCTGTTGGCGATCTGTTTTGTGGCCTTGCTTGCGACGCCGTTTGTCGTTAGGCGTTTATCAGCACGTCGCAACACAACAGCGAGGCTCGATACAACGAATGCGTTAAGCCGTTACGGTTTCTATCTTCAGGAAGTCGCACAGTCCTCACAGATCAACTTTGTGCATCAGGCGCCGACGCTCGACCGGAAACTGAGCCACATTATGCCGCAAGTGGCGTCGATGGGAGCGGGCGTTTCGATCGTCGATTACGACCGCGATGGTTGGGCCGATATTTATGTCACCAACAGCGGCGAGGGAAGTAAGAACGCGCTGTATCACAATCTGAGAGACGGGTCCTTCAAAGACGTGGCCGCGGAAATGGGAATCGCGGACCTCAATCAGCCGGGTACCGGCGTTTCGATGGGCGCAGTTTGGGGCGACTACGACAACGACGGTTACGAAGATCTGTTTCTATACAAGTGGGGACGGCCGGAACTCTTCCACAACGGTGGCGCTCAGCATTTCACACGCGTAACTGACAAAGCAAAACTGCCTCCGTGGGTCAATGCAAACACGGCGATCTGGTTCGACTACGATCGCGATGGGCGTTTGGACCTGTTCCTTGGCGGCTACTACTCCGAGGACGTAGACCTCTGGCATCTGAAGAACACGAAGATGATGCCGGAGAGTTTTGAGTACGCGCGCAATGGCGGACGCAAGTATCTCTTCCACAACCTTGGAGGGGGATTGTTTGAGGAAGTTGGTGAACAACTTGGGATTGTTTCGCGAAGATGGGCATTAGCAGCAGCGGCCGCGGATCTGCGCGGAACAGGTTATCCGGATCTCTTCATTGCAAATGACTACGGAATCTCCGAACTCTTCTTCAACGACGGCAAGCGCTTTCGCGAAGTAGGTAAACAGACCGGCGTCGGTTTCGCGCCGAAGAGCGGAATGAACGCGTCCATAGCCGACGTTCTCAACAACGGCAAGTATTCGATCTACGTTTCCAACATCTCCGAAGACGGCGTGTTGATTCAGGGAAACAATCTGTGGGTGCCGCGCGAGGGAAGCGCAGGTGATTCGCTCAAGTTTGACAATCTTGCGCGCGCGATGGACATCGAGATGGGTGGCTGGAGCTTTGGCGCGCAGTTCGGCGATCTGAACAACGACGGCACTCAGGATCTATATCTGGTTAACGGTTACATCTCCGCAGATCGAAACACGAACTACTGGTACGACTTCTCGAAGATCGCAGGCGGCAACTCAACGATCATCTCTGACGCGGCGCAGTGGCCGTCGATGGACGGCCGGAGTTTGTCGGGTTACCAGCAGAAACGAGTTTGGTTGAACGACGGCACGGGTAAGTTTGTGAACGTGGCGCAGGCCGTTGGGGTTGGCGACGTTTACGATGGTCGTGCAGTCGCAATGGCGGATCTGTGGAACCGCGGCGTGCTGGATGTTGTTGTAGTAAATCAAAAAGGACCGTTGCTCATTTACAAGAACACAGTCGCGCCTGAGAACAAGTGGATCGATTTCGAACTTGAAGGCACCGCGAGTAATCGCACTGCGATCGGCGCTGAAGTGCGCGTGTTTTGGGACGGGCGGCAACAAGTGCAACAAGTCACCGGCGGCAACGGTTTTTGTTCACAGAACCAAAGGCGGTTGCACTTCGGGCTTGGAAAAAATCCCACCATCGACAAGGTCGAAATTCGTTGGCCGTCAGGAAAAACTGAAACGCTTCACAACCTCGCAACAAGCCAGACCTACAAGCTCAAAGAGTCAGCATGAGATTTCGTCTCGACAATCGTTACGTCCCGCCGCTCTTCATCACCTGCATTTTGCTGGTCGGGCATCTGTTCTACGGCATTCTTGAGAGCTACGAACGAACCGGGCTCGCGATTGTCGCGGCGATCGTTACGGAGCTGGTGCTGGGACGAATCTTTTTCGGCAAGTGGTTGAACCTCGCGAGCGCGTACATCACGGGCATCAGCGTCGGAATTTTGATTCGTTCGCCTGCGTTCTGGCCGTACGCCTTGTGCAGCGTGGTTTCGATCATGTCGAAGTACGTGCTGCGCGTGAAGGACCGGCATCTTTGGAACCCATCGAACTTCGGCATCTGCGCGCTGTTGCTGCTCGCGCCGGACACGGTTGCGGTGTTGAGTATTCAATGGGGCAACTTTATCTGGCCGATGCTGGTGATCTGGATCCTGGGTTCGATCATCATCTGGCGCGCAAAACGTTTTCACATCAGTTTCATTTACGTGGTGTCGTTTTTTCTGTTTGCGTTCTTGCGCAGTTGGATCACCGGTCATCCGTGGCGTGCTGAAGTCGCGCCGATCACGGGACCGATGTACCAGCTCTTTGTCTTCTTCATGATTACTGATCCGAAGACGACTGTACGATCGCGGATGGCCCAATGTGTGGTCGCATTTTGTGTGGCGCTGGTTGAGTTTTTTCTGCGATTGAATCAGGTTGTTTACGCTCCGATATATGCGCTGTTCCTGGTAGGACCGGCAGCGAATCTGATCGAGATTTGGATGGATTCGCGGCGTGGGAAGAGACGCGAAATCGTCAGAGGGTGATACC
>DASZDV010000532.1:0-9856 GCA_035941575.1 Pyrinomonadaceae bacterium | reverse complement strand
CCGTAACGGCGCGGATATGATGTTACAGATTGAAAGTGAACGTTATTGAAGATTGTGTAGTCGCCTTTGGCCATGGTGTTCTACCTCAGAGATGCAGAAAGCGCCGGATGGATTAAGGCTTGAGCGCTGGGCAGCGTTCGGGCCACGGCTGTTGTAGGAGGATTATTGAAGGCGAATTCTACTCCTCCGATTTTCGGGTGTGAATATCGGCGGGAGTTTTAGAGAGGAGATTTAGTTTTCGCGGCCGGCGAGTTTGGCGATCAGGTTGACGAGTTGGCCCGCGCCGATCGGTTTCGCGATGTGCATTTGATATCCGGCGGCGAGTGCCTGTTTTCGATCTTCTTCGCGCGCGTACGCTGTCAGCGCAGCGGCCGGTGTGTTGCCACCTTCATCGTGCGATAGCGATCTCACGCGACTAATAAAACTATAACCATCTTCATCAGGCATTCCGATGTCGCTCAGAATCACGTCAGGCCGCCAGTCAATCAACTCTGTGAGTGCTTCACGGGCCGAGGTGCACGTTTTAACTTCGGCGCCAGTACGCTCTACCACCGTGCTAATGATTTCACGTGTTTCGATTTCGTCGTCGACCAACAACACGCGCAGACCATCGAGCGAACCGAAGTCTGAAACGTGAATCTCAGCACTGTGCAGGATTGCAGTCGGTTCGCCGCGATCGGTGAGCAGTGGAAACCACGCGGAGAAAGTCGCACCTTTACTAACGCCATCACTCTCAGCCGCAACTGTCCCGCCATGAAGTTCTACAAGGTGGCGCACGATCGCCAAGCCCAGACCAAGACCACCAAAACTTCGCGTAGTTGAACTGTCAGCCTGTCTGAAACGATCGAACACGCGTGGCAGAAACTCCGGATCGATTCCCTGACCGGTGTCTTTGACCGCCACTTTCACATTTTCTCCGTCACGTTCAAGGCGTACCGCGATCTTGCCTCCGTGCGGCGTAAACTTTACTGCGTTCGATAAGAGGTTCCAGATGATCTGCTGTAAACGTGCGGAGTCGGCGGAGATTGCGCCTAAACCAGGTTGGGCGCGGTAATCGATCGTAATTCCTTTCGCGTCAGCAGCGGGTTGCACGACGTTGATTGCCGCGCGCGTTATCGAGCAGATGTCCAGTGGTCTAACGTCGAGGTTGAGTTTGCCGGAAACGATGCGCGAAACGTCGAGTAGATCGTCGATCAACTGCGCCTGCACTCGTGCATTTCGATCGATAGCGTCAAGTCCCTGCGCCAGTACCTTTTCATCACGGCGAGCTTCACGCAGCACGCTCGACCAACCAAGTAACGAAGTTAAAGGCGTACGCAGTTCGTGAGACAAGGTGGCGAGAAACTCGTCTTTGATCCGGTTGGCGGCTTCGGCTTCAGAGCGCGCACGCTCCGCGCGCAACAAGAGATATTCACGGGCTTCTTCCGAACGTTGCAACTCGCCGATGTACCGCGATAGTTCCTGAACGTGCAATCGCGCAGCTTCCGTCTGTGCAACTGAGGCTTCGATGTTTTTCAGATACGTCTGATATGTGAAGCAGATGATCAGGATGATCGGAACAGTGGCGACAACTGCATAAAACCCGTAAGTGTTGATCAGAATCGCGATGATTCCGGCCGCCGAAGCGCCCGCGAAGTAAGTGACTGAGGTCCAAAGGTAATAGGTGCGCCAGGTGTACCAGGTTGACTCCTTGATCTTTGAAGCTTTTTCGATCGCGATTAGAAACGTGTTTGCTATGTATTGCACGAGCGCCATCACACAGATAGCGCCAAAGAACGATTTGGAAAAACCGTTATCGATAATGTGCGCCGGCGGCCCAAACCTCCAATTCAACATAATAGATGTGAAAAATGTTGTTGTGGCGAGGATGGCCGAGTTGAAAAGGATCGTTCGGGGACGCTTGCTGATGATCAGAGTGGCGGCAACGCCCTCCAAAGCTGAGACAAGAATCGCAGCGGCGCCACCAAACAGTAGCATCGTCAGGAAGACGAAAGTGTCTGCGACAGTGATGCGTCCGCTTACTCTCGGTATTCTGATGGCGACCAGAGAACTCGCCATCACCATCAAGCAGAGGAAGAAGAAACGCGCGTCCAGATCATGGAAGGGCAAAATGTAAAGTGAGCCAAGGATGATCGCTGCGCCCGCGCACACTAGCGACCACATGTACACACTGCCAAAGTTATCTCGTTGAACGTCTACGTGTGCCGCACTCATTGTGACCTCGAGATGTTGGATCGTGTGGGAGGAGATTCCGTTGGAGTGCGGGGCCAGCGTCACGCACTCCAAAGAAGCTAATAATCTAAACAATCGGAACCGTCGTCCGATGCTGCCGTCATCATCGAACTACTGTCACCGTTCATCATTGCTGACTGCGCGCTGGTCACGAGGTCGCCAGTGATCACGCCGTCGCCGGTGATGACACCGTCTCCGGTTATTACACCGTCACTCAAAAAGCTGCCTTCAGAGAGAAGATTGTCGAATAGCGAGTACGCGGCGAGGAAAGCCACACCGTCGCCGGTGATTACGCCGTCGCTTGTCAAAATGTAATCGCCGGTGATTACGCCATTGGAGAAAAGCGACGCATCGATTATTACCAGACCATCGCCCGTGATCACGCCACTCCCCAGGAGATTCCCGGGTGCGTAAACGAGTTGATACTTGGTAATGAGATCTGCGCCGGTCGCGTAAGTATGATTCAGAACGATACCGCGTGACCAGGTGAAAGTGTGATTTCCGATCGTGGTTGCGGCCTCAGGCGCAGCGCCGATTAACAGCGGTGAGCCTACGGGAGTGGTTGAACTCAAATCGGTGCGAATCAACTTCGCCATTTGCACGGCTCCGGCGATGTTCAGTTCGCCCGCGCCTTGTTCGAGCATGTTGTGACCCGACAGAGGCTGCGCTGTGTACATCAATAACGCTTTGATTAGGTTTGGCGTTAGTGCAGGATTCGCTTGAAGCATTAAGGCTGCCGCGCCGGCGGCCACCGGTGTCGCCATGGAGGTGCCGCTCAAGTACATCATCTTTCGCTGATCGGCGCCGCTGACTCCGGCGTCCAACGACGGATTCTGCGCCACGAGGCGATTGTTGAGAGCCTCCGCGTTGATCAATTTGTTCCCCGGCGCAACGATGTCAGGCTTGATGATGTTGTCGTAACGCTTAGTGCCGTCGTCGTTCGTCGTGAAACTTCGCGTTGGTCCACGTGAACTAAATGTCGCGATGTTATCGTCACGTCGATCATCCGTTCCGAGAGTATTCGCCGCCCCGACAGTGATCGCCGATGGCTCATTGCCCGGCGAATGAATGTGACCGTAAAGCTTGTTGCCGTCGCTGTCCTTACCGTTGTTTCCCGCCGCGGCGAAAACGGTCACGCCCGCATCGACCAACCGCCGCACTGCACGACAAATCGGATCGTTACGATACGAATCGAGCGCCGGCATGCCGAGACTCATGTTGACAACACGAATGTTATAGGTCGCGCGATTCGACTCGACCCAATCCAACGCGCGAAGTACTTGTGCCGTTGAGCCCAGTCCCTGCGCGTTTAGGACTCGCAGGTTAATGATATTGGCATTTGAAGCGACACCGACGTATTGCGCGTTTGAGATACGGCCGTTGCCTGCGGCGAGGGATGCCACGTGGGTTCCGTGTCCGTATGGATCATCGGTACGTCCTTCGCCGGTGAAGTCTTCACTGTAGACCACACGTAGTTCGTTGGACCTGTTCAGAAACGACTTATGACTGGTGTCAATGCCTGAATCGAGGATCGCGACGCCGATGCCGGTTCCATCGAGTGTGCTACTCGTGTTGTTCGGAGTTGCCCTGACCTGGTCCGCGCCGGTTGTAGACGACACGTGGCCCATCGGCTGCACGTCACGATTCAGTGAAACGTAAGCGACGTCAGAACGCGAAGCGATCGCGACTGCCGCCTGGACAGGAACTGTGATGATCCGCGTAGGGGCACTCTTCAGTTTTCGGATGTTGCTGCCGGAGACCTCAAGGGCGGAATCAAGCGTTGCGTCCGCCTGGTTTAGAGGCTGGACGATGATGCGGATCAGATCAGCACCTTTACCCTGGGCAAATTTGTCGGCGATATCTTTTGAGATCTTCCGGCCTACCGCGACACCGGAAGAGGCTTCGGCGTGAGTCCCTCTCTCTGATAACAGCAATGGCCAGAGAAGGAGTGAGACAAAACCACTCCAGAGAATCGGGTAAAGAAAACGCTTCATCCTGCTTACTCCGGGAAACCGTACGGAGGTTTCACTTCAGGCCCTTAGAGAGTCAAATGAGTGGTGAAGGTAAATCACGGCGATTTCTTGCACCGGTCGGGGCTCTAATATCAGGGGCTGGAAGTCTACCAAAGAGTAAAACGTGTTTCAACGCGATAAAATGTGGAGATTTTGTGTCGAAAAATAAGGGTATATCGGTACGCTTCGCGAACAAACCTTGTTGATGCCATGCTTTACACGGATAATCCGGCTCATGCAAACGATATTGGCCGTCTCCGCTGCGCGCTTCGACAATCTCGAACTGCAACTGTTTGCGACGAAAGAAGAGGCGCAGAGCTTCATGTCGCTTCGTTAAGTGGGCTACACAGACCCGAAATCTCAAGTCAGGCTATATTGCATACTCGCACGTGACGCGAACGTGGCCGTTGTATTTCGTCGTGGACCATCGAAAGAGGTGCTGTTGGCTGTTTGGCACACTGACAGCGATGAGTTTGAAGAAGGTCAATGGCTCAAGGCACGCATTTATGAACGGCGTTGCGACCTTTCGCCGGATGGAAAGCTCCTCATCTATTTCGCGGCGAGTCACAAACAGCCTTACTACTCCTGGACCGCAATAAGTCAACCACCGTTTCTAACTGCGCTGGCGCTCTGGCCCAAAGGTGATTGCTGGGGCGGCGGTGGTCTGTTTGAAACTAAGCGCCGGATTCTATTGAATCATCGAGCAAATGAAATGCAACTCGCGGAAGGCTTCGCGTTACCACGAGGCTTTCAAGTCAATCCGCTTGGTCGAGGATCCGGTCGGGGCGAAGACGATCCGATTGTGAACCAGCGTCTTGCGCGTGATGGTTGGCGATTCGTGCAGGATGGCGAAGCCAAACAGCACGGCACGCGTTCCTCGATATGGATCGAATACAAGCCGGCGATTGTCTGGTCGAAACCGAATACTCCTAAGCACAACAGGTACGAGTTAGAGATGCGCATTTGCGGAATCAACCAGAGGAATGGCCCGTGGTATGTGGTCGAACATGTTGTCCGTGATAAGAGCAACGGGTCGATGATCGACCTCGGCCGAGCTGACTGGGCGGACTGGTGTCACTCGGGCGATCTGTTGTTTGCGCTGGATGGACAGTTGTTTCGCTTGGGCTTGTCGCGTAGCGGCGCGTTGAAAAAGTTGTCCGACGCGAAGCTTGTAATCGATCTGCGGGATCGTAAATTCAAGGAAGTAGCGCCTCCTTCACCCTACCGTCTGTAACTACGGCCGGAAAGTGCCGAAGACAACGTCGAACAATGGAGACGTGACTCCGAAGCGCATTTCGGGAGTCTTGTAGTGGTGCAGCAAATGGTACTTTTTCAGATATCTGAATAGCCGCAGACGGCTCTTGCAATGATGGCACTGAAAATGTAACCACTCGTAGAAGAAATATCCGGATGTCATTCCGATAAAAAGATATGACGCTGCGGCCGGCGAACGTGTTAGAGCCCACGCCACGACCCAGTACGCGGCAGCAACAGGAGCACTCAGATACAAACTTGCGAAGATCCGGTTCGTCGCGGTCGGGTTTTCATGGTGTGACAAATGAGCCGCGTACAGGATCTTACGGCCGAGGCGTGACTTTGCGTTGTAGTGGAAAACGAAGCGGTGCAGAACGTACTCGATTAAACTCCAGCTCAACACGCCGAAACCGAGTAAAAATGCGATTTGCGTAGTCGAAAGGCCGTGACCCGAGGCAAAAAAGCCGAGGCAAAATGCGGCCCCCGTATAAAAGTACAATGGGGTAAACTGCTTCCAAGCCCCGGCTACCACTTAACATCCTCCCGCTGAAATTACTTACGAGAGAGAGATAGTTAGGATTAGAGATGGCGGTGAATAAGTTGCCAACTAAGTTCGACATCGCCCTACGACGACTCGTTAGAGTCGGAATTATGGTTGTCGGACTCAGCCACGTGGTTTCCATCCACGCGCAGGAACCTAAAGACAAGTGGCGGCGAGTTTTTACGGGCGAAGACTCGATAATCGAGCTCAACGTGTCAAGCCCGCGCTTCGTGCCGAGCCACATCATGCGCGTCGAGTTTCGCACGACCTTCTCGAAGCCGGAAAAACTGAACAGCACTTCGGATCTGCGTTACAAGAGTCGTCTTGAAACCATCGACTTCAAACTCAATGAGCATCGTTATCGTCTTTTTGAAACAACGATCATGGACGAAGCCGGCAAGGCTTTGAGTTCTTATAAGGCAACAACAGACGACGAATGGAGAATTATGAAGCCGGGCGGGGTGATGGAACGACTCTTCAACGCAGTGCGCGTGTTACCGCCGTTCGGTTTTTGGAAAATTATTTCTTACCGGTTTGCAGAGGCAGGGTCCACCGCTGGCAACACGCCGGAGTTGGATCGTCTAATCGGAACGCAAGTTCGACTAACAGCAGATCAAGCAGCCGTGGGAACCAAGATCTGCTCACTTCCGGATTATCAGCATAAGGATGCGACTAAAGACGAGTTGGCTCGCGAACTGGGGATTCAGTCTGTCGGCGTCGAGGGGAATGTCGAAAGCATCGCGGTGAAGTGTTCAGGAAGTGGTTGGACACCACCTCAGAGCCTGTTAATTAAGCGCAGCGCCGAAGATATGTTGATGCTTTGGGACGGCGTGTTCTTGATGTTAAAAAGGGACAACGATCCGCGCAGCACAGATTCCCTGCGCACGCTGAAACGTCGAACGCCATAAGATGCCTAATTCACGACGCCTCCTCTGACGGCTTAACAATACCAGCGCTCCGTTCGGTTCCATGCTTGCGAAATGACGGCACAAGCATAGGCACCGACTTCCGGTACGCTTCATACGTCTCACCGTGCTCGCGAACTAGATCTCTTTCTTCAAACTGGATCGCCAACAAAATGTAAGCTGTCGTTGCTATTGAGAAGAGTAAATGCGCATACGTCATCAACGGCGTCATCCAGAATGCGAACAACCAGCCGACGTACAGCGGGTGGCGCACTAACCGGTATGGTCCAGGCGTCGCAAAGCGCAACGTGCCATACGGTTGGCCGAGCAGGTAAGACCACACCTGACGCAATCCGAACAAGTCGAAGTGGTTAATGAGAAAAGTCGAGAACAGAACCAATCCCCACCCAAACGCGAACAAAGCGCGTAGCACGAGCCGTCCCGTCGGATCTTCCACGGACCAAACTACTCCGCCGAGTGGACGCCACAACGAAAACAACAAGATCAACGCGATACTCGAAAAGAGAACGTAAGTCGAGCGTTCGATCGGCTTAGGCACGATCCTGGTCCACCAGTCCTTGAACCACTTTCGCGCCATCACACTGTGTTGCACTGCGAAGAGAGTCAGCAACGCCGCGTCGATGGCGAAACTTATAGCGAAGCGCCCGCGCGCAGCGCCGTCAAGCGTTGTCGGAACGCCGAAGTTGCCGATGAATCCAATCGCATACAGAAATGTCCCCAGGAATATCAGGTAACTGAAAGTTCCATAAGCAAAAAACAGGATTCGCTTGAGCATTTGTGTAGCCTCCTCGCCCTTTTGTTTTCCGCGGCAGAGAATGGCGCTTTCGGCACTCTTAGGCTATGGGCGTTTTGTCCCGGTTTGGATATACTCCGGGCCTTCCTGTGGGACTTTTGTCTCGGTTGTGAATCCTCGATGATCAAGAGGGCGACACAGCGAATTCGGTATCTGCGCACGCCTGACGGAGTGCAACTCGCCTGGGCCGAGGCTGGCACCGGCCCCACGCTTATCAAAGCCGCAAACTGGTTGACTCATCTCGAGTACGAGTGGGAGAGCCCGGTCTGGCGTCACTGGATCCGCTTCTTCAGCGACCACTTCCGCTTTGTTCGTCATGATGAACGTGGATGTGGAATGACCGACTGGAATGTCGGCGACCTCTCGTTCGATCGTTGGGTCGAAGACCTCGAGTCGATCGTCGCAGTCGTTAATCCTCCCGGGCCGTTTGCGCTTTTAGGAATTTCTCAAGGCGCCGCGACCTGCTTGGCCTACGCTGTTAAGCATCCGGAACGTGTCTCGAAAATCGTGCTCTACGGCGGCTACGCACGCGGGACGTTTCGCCGGGGTGATCCGGACAAAGAGCGTCTGTATCGCGCACTCATCGACATGGCGCGACTCGGTTGGGGCAAAGACAATCCCGCATTCCGGCAGGTGTTTACCTCGCGATTCATCCCCGGCGCGACCGACGAACAGGTCGGATGGTTCAATGATCTTTGTCGAAAGACAACTTCGCCGGAAATCGCCGCGAAACTTCTTGAAACGCGGGCAGTGATCGACGTTGTGGATCTTCTCGACAAGGTGCAGGCGCCCACCTTAGTACTGCACTCGCGCAACGACGATGTTATTCCGATCGCGGAGGGACACATTCTCGCGGCCGGCATTCCAGGCGCGCAGTTCGTCGAACTTGATTCAATGAACCACATCCTGCTCGAGACCGAACCTGCATGGGAACGCTTCTGCGCCGAAGTGCTCGACTTCATGGGCGTGAAGGAACCGGTTAGCGGAGAGGATCCTGCATTCGGCTCACTCACCGCGCGCGAGCGGGAAGTGTTGGCATTGATTACGGAAGGTCTGGGTAACGCAGAAATCGCGGAGCGTCTTTCGATCAGCGAAAGGACCGTGCGGAATCACGTTTCCAATCTATTCGACAAACTGGGTGTGTGGTCGCGCGCGCAGGCGATGGTATTCGCGCACGACCACGGTTTTAGGAAACTCACGAACGCTCAGGATGGACCAACACGACTCTCAAACTGATATATCCAAGCGTCAGAATAACGCCGAAGATTAACGTCACCGCGAGCGGTCTCGCGTGCGCCCACGGATGTAGTAAGCCGTCCATGATTCCAAACACTCGTGACGGCGCGAGCAGGACGTCCCAACTGTTCCATCGCAGAAACCTGCCGAGATAGATCGCAAATCCACTTAGCACCAATGACACCAGCGCGAACGTCCAACCCCACGCAGCGCCAAAGTTGCGCGCCACAATTCCCTGCACGTCAATAAGTGAAAGATAACCCAGCAGCAAACCCGTCCCCGCACACGAGAGTAACAGGGCAAGGTCGTACCAGGCGGGAGCGTGAGACACGCGAGTTAAGTGCAGTATGTCCGTCAGTATGTAAGGTGCGTTTGGCAGAAACAGCAACCATAGACCAAAGACTGCTAACTGAATGGTCCGGGGGAAGCGCCAGTGATTTGCAATTCGCAGCACCGTACTTAGAAACAGAGGCACGCAAGCGAGAAAGAGATTGCCGAGCAGAAATCGATAATAGCCGGAGCCTGTTCGATCTGTGCGCACAGCGATCATGCACACGCACCAAAACAGCAGCATCGACAGGACGATGAATCTTTTAACGTCGGTGTATTTCAGAATTTCGCGCATGGTATTACCTTGTTCATCTGGACAAGAGCATGGCTGCAAGCACAGTCGGAACAAACTGCATGGGCACATTGTCCCAACCACGCGGTGAAAACGCTTCGACCAAAGTGCAGATGATCGCAATCACCGGAAGTAGGATCAGTGATCGCAAATTGAAATGTAGTTCCGGGCTGATTGCCACGGCGATTAAAAGAGCTACGACAGAAGCGGTGAGCACCGCGAAAGAGCCTTCGAACGTTT
>DASZDV010000531.1:0-2130 GCA_035941575.1 Pyrinomonadaceae bacterium | reverse complement strand
AGCAGTCTGTCGAGATCGAGTATGGCAACTATTGCCCCTTCATTTCCCAGGCCAGTTTCATTGTGAATCGGTACCGCCAACTCAACCCCGCCTTTTGAGGATGCGTCCTCAACTGGTCTTTCGAACAAGACATTGCCCGGCGCGGTCCAGACGCGGTCATCGGGTCTTGGCAACTGTGATCGTACGGCGCTATCGACACCAGCGTCCCAGATTTCCCACTGCTGAGTCGACGTGCTAAACCAAAGCGGCTGGCGATTGCGATCAAACAACGCAAGACTTTTGAACACTCCAAAATCCCACGCGGATTTCAAAGTTGCGTGGACAGTTTTGCGCACCGAAGGATCGTTGCCGGCGCGTTGTATCTCCGGCGTGACTGCGAGTTTCAGAACCTGGTTGCCTTCGTTTTCCAACCAGTGATCGACGCCGGCCGTGTACGCGTGAACATCTTCCTCGAGGATCGATTCGAGAGTGGATCTAGCGGAACGCATGCCGTTCCAGTAATTGAGCGCTGCCAGCAGGAGCAGAGGGATGGCGCAGATCAAAAAGTAGGTGAGAAAAGATTTCGAACGAAGCATAAGAAGATTGTCGAGTTTCGATTGCCAATTGCCGATTGACTGGTCGAGTGCAGATTTATCGCGCCACAGCGACTTTGCCGTTACCAGAGGCGCCTTTAAATCGGCAATTGGGAATTGGCAATCGGCAATCGTCCAAACTCCGCCAGCAACGGCGCGAGCGTTTCAATAATCAGATCGTGAGATACCCCATTGCTCGCTACGAGCCCGTTGCGATTGTTTACATCAGGTACGTTGTAATTCAAAGGCCGGCCAAACAGATCCGTCAGCCGTCCGCCGGCTTCGGTCAAAATCAACTGCGGCGCGCACGTGTCCCATTGCTTGGTACGCGGCGAAAGGTGAATGTAAACGTCACTTTGCTGTTCAACGAGCAGGCCGACTTTTATTCCGACGGATCCACGTTGCACTTCTTCTTGAAAACCGAACCGCTGGACCACCTTGTTCATGCGTGGACTGCGATGCGATCTACTCGCAGCCAAACGCATCGTGGCAAATGTGTTTCGACCGGAAACGTGAGCTTGTTCCAGCGCTCGCTGCGGGCGCTCGATCCAGGCGCCATCGCCGGCGACAGCGCGATACAGCACATGCGCAATTGGCAAATAGACGGCAGCAACGACGCATTCCCCGTCCTCAACTAAACCGATCTGCACGGCGAAGTCGCCGTTGCCGTCGATGAAGCCGTTCGTGCCGTCGAGTGGATCAACCATCCAGACCCGCGACTTTCTCAAACGGCGTTCAGTGTCGACTGATTCTTCAGCCAGTATTCCGTCCGCGGGAAACTCTTTCTTGAGACCGTTGACAATTAACTCGTTGGCGATTCGATCTGCTTGTGTTACCGGTTCTACGTCGTCGTCGAGGTTCTTTTGTTCGACGTGCAGTGGCTTTTCGTACTCCGCCAAAATCGCACCGCCTGCCGCCCGCGCAAGGTTAACTGCGACGTTTAGCTCACGATCATAATCCGTAATCATCCGTGTTACTTCCCGGCCGTGCTCGCCGCATCGCGAACGACGTCCAACGTCAGCTCAACATCACGCTTCGTGGTTCGAAAGTTCGTGATACACGCGCGCAACGCAAACTTCCCGTTCACATTCGCGTTTGACACGTACGCGCGTCCGCCCTTTTGCACGACGGTCAGGATCTGCTCGTTCAGTCGATCGAGTTCGTCGTCATTCGTCTTAACTCCCGGCGGCACGTATCGAAAACAGCAGATGCTCAACTCAACCGGCGCCATCAACTCAAAATCACCGGAACGCGAAACAAGTTCACCCATGTACTCCGCCATCGCGATATCGCCGCTGACGGCTTCGGCGATCCGCTCGGCGCCGTAGTATCCAAGCGTCAACCACACTTTCAGCGCCCGAAAACGGCGCGAGAGTTCAACGCCGTAATCCCAGTAAGCAAACGCAGCATCTTCAGCGTGACCGTGTCGCTTTATGTATTCAGCATCTTCAGTACTGAAAGCCGCAGCGGCTGTCACGAAGTCGCGAAACAGCAGACAGCCGGCGTCAACCGGAACGTAGAGCCATTTGTGCGGATCGAGGGAAACGGAATCGGCGCG
>DASZDV010000530.1:0-1922 GCA_035941575.1 Pyrinomonadaceae bacterium | reverse complement strand
GGCCACGACTGACGGTGGAAGGTTTGGTAACTCACTCGTTCCAATCACCGCACCTGATGTAATTCGAAATAGTTTCACGTACAGCCGGTCACTCTTCTTGACCGTGTTGATAGCGCGCACGAGTTGAGCCAGATCCTGCGGCACAAACGACTTTGCCGCCGATCCTTCCTGCAACGCGCCACCATCACCTACAAATATGAGCAACTGCCCCAACGCGGCATCTTCCGGAATCTGCAACGGAATACGTTGGACGAACTGTTTGCCTGACTCGGTTCTCACGTAAGCCTGAACTTCGACTTTGTCACCGCGCCGAACTTCAGTGCGATCCAGAGTAATTCGCTCGAGTGTTCCCGCGTACTTCGTTTCAGTAGAAGAGATGTCGAGATTTATTCCGTCGAGCTGAACGTCGTCGAAACCGCTCGCCAGCAACGAACTAACGGGCGCGGCAACCGAACCGGCCGCCAGGAGTGGGGTGTTGTTAGATGACGAGAAACGTCGATCGATCTTGACGGTTTCCTGTCCTTTAACGCGAATCTCTCCCTCGACACTGATCGTCGAATCGCCCAGTCCACGTTCGCTGGAGACGATCATGTTGAAGACAGTGAGATTAAGCAGCAGCGGCGTTAAGAAGGAGTCGGTCGCAACTTCGTACGTGTACGTCTCAGTGCGGTCGCGGCTCGTATGAAGATTGACTTTGACCGGAATCATCTTCGGTGCCTTACCTAAGAGACCAAAGATTCCGGAACCGCGGTCCTGCGAGATCGAACCGACCATCGGTCCCGGCACTGCAAGTTTGAAAGAGTTATTTGCGTTCGGCACGACGGTCACGACAGATGCTTCCGCCATCGGCATGTCCGAAGCGCCGAGACTCAAAAACGGGTGACCGAAAGCGTAGATGCGATCGCCGTCACGAAGTGTGACTGTGCCCGCGGCTGCGAGTGAATAATCTCCGCGGACCAACTGAACGCTGATGGAACTACCCGGCGGAAACGTATTCGCATTAACTTCCGCCAGCGGCGTGATCGCCGCAGAACCACCGGCGCCCGAAACCGGCAGGAGTCCGCTGGCAATCAACTGCGGCGCAAACATCGCCAACGATTCCTGACTGATGCCGCTGAACACTAATGGCGTCGCAATCGGCACCATCTGTTGGCCCAACAAAGGCAGCAACGGCGAACCGGCGGATACTGGAGCAAGCAACGGCGCGGCTGAAACGGCGGGTTTCGGCAGGTTCAGCTTCCAGTCGACTGATGCGAGTTGCGCAAACGAGACGGGTCGCGGCTCTTTCGGTTTCTGGTTTTCGTTCTCGGAACCCTTGTTGAAGAGATCGATCATCTGCTTGATCGGCGTGATGCCGGCAATCGGCTCCTTCGAAAAGGGGAAACTAAAGGCAATAGCACCGACGAGCTTTCCATCGATGTAGACGGGCGAACCGGACATTCCGGCGAACACGCCCGTGCGATCCACGTTCGGACCGGTGAGTTTACCGATGATTGCAGACTGTTTAGGCCCGGGAAATCCGGGCAGCACCCCGAGTATCTCGACTCCGAATTCCTGTGTTTCAGAGCCGCTGAAAACAGTACGCGCGACTCCCTTCATTCCGGGTCGAACATCTTGCAAAGCAAACAAGTCGGGCCCACCCGGCTTCGGAGCGGCAACCTGCTTTTGGGCCATAGCAAAACCGGCCAGTGCCAGAATTATTATTGCCGTGAAAACTGGGGTAAATCTGTTCATCGTCTTCGAACTATAACTTCGCCTTAGAGGCCGGTCAAGATAAGATGGATGGCAGCTTGCACAAAGAAATCATGCAGATTCAAGCCTTCATCCTCGCCGGCGGCCAATCACGCAGAATGGGTACGGATAAGTCTCAACTCGTGGTTCAAAATCAGACCTTCACGCATAAGATAGCTGAAACGCTCGCT
>DASZDV010000529.1:0-8874 GCA_035941575.1 Pyrinomonadaceae bacterium | reverse complement strand
CCACCCGCCCCTCCCGCACCGCCGTTAACATCACTCGACGGTGGCGAAGCTTGAAGAACAGCTATGCCAGGCGCGGTTGTAAGAATGGTTATGCGGCCACCGCCGCCTCCGCTTCCGCCTTTACCGCCGCGGCCAGCGTCGCCACCCTGGCCACCATTTCCTCCACGGCCGACACCGCGGCAGCATCCGCCAAAGACAGTACCGTCGGCACGCAGACCACAGTCGCCGTCTCCTCCGCGTCCGCCGTCCTGACCGCGTCCACCGCGTCCGCCGTTCTGACCGCGAAGATCGATCGGTGGAATGTTGTTTGTGCTGTCGCGTATATACATCGTGATGGTTGGACCAGGCACAGGAGCGTTGGCGCCGCCGTTCTTCGAGGGATGAGGATTCTGATCGCCGTCTTCTCCATCTATGCCGGCAGCACCAGGGCCTACTCCATTAGGGCCGCGGTTAGCGGGATTGGGCCAATATGAGTTTGCGGCGGGTAGGGTCAGTGTTTCCCAGGTGATACGGCTGGAGCCATT
Organism: Pyrinomonadaceae bacterium; assembly: GCA_035941575.1. Taxonomy (GTDB): domain Bacteria; phylum Acidobacteriota; class Blastocatellia; order Pyrinomonadales; family Pyrinomonadaceae; genus PSRF01. The sequence continues at coordinate 8,350 of DASZDV010000529.1, read as the reverse complement.
GTGTCTGATCGAGCCAACCACCACAACCAGCTCACGCACCTCGTGACCGAGAATGATCGTCTGGCCGCGCAGATCCCACTCGCCCGCGAGAATCACTGCGGTGTCGTGCAGGATATCGTTGGGAACGTAATAGAGAATTGAATTCGCAAGAACGTGTGAAAACACGTAATTGTTGAGTGCAGTGATCACACCGGAAGGTGGCTGAACGACCGGTGCAACATAAGCGCCGGGAGTAAGAACTGTACTCGAATTGAAACGGCAACGACCGAGGTCGTTCATGCTGCACACACCCGCTGCCGACATGAATGTCCGCGCGCGATCCATCCACATCTCGATGTTTTCCGGGGCCATCACTGCTTCGGGAAGCGACGTTCCGAGCCCGGGATTCTGGACCGCGAGCGACTCCAGAATACTCTCGATCCTTTCCTGCACAGATGGTGGAGCAAAGAAGAAGCCCGGCGACACCACGTCAGTTGCCAACTTCGCAACCAGGTTGCCCGTGACAGCGGAGCCTGAAGTGTTCTTCAACGAGAGATCGAAAGTTCGGCCGGCGGCGATATCTTCTTCGCTGGCGCTGAACTTAACAACCGTCGAGCCTGTGAATGAACGCTTATCCGTACCGGATGGTCCATCAATCGTCAATTCGCCCTGCTTGCCCGGTCCAAGATTGATCTCGATCTCGCTATCGCCGGAATTTCTGGGCAGGAACGATCTTGTAAACGTTCGTCCATCGCCGAGCCTCAGTTGGGAGCTCTGTTCGCCCACCGCCTTTCTCATGCCGAGACTGTAACGAGCCTGATCTATTGCTTCAGCGAACAGGCGGGAATGAACGGGTGTTATGTCTTCCGTGCCTTTTTCCAATGCGCGATGCATCAGCGCTTCCGGTTCTGCGTTTGCCAGATCTTCAATGGAGTTAATGTCTAAAGCGGGCAGCACGCTTGCCACTCCACCAAGTTCCCAACCCAGACCATCGAAACGCCACTCCGGCGGATCCGGACCTATTGGAATGCTGGGATTAAGTTCGACTTCCAGCGGAGGCAGTTCAAATATGTTGTCGTTAACCTCGACGTCGTAGCAACTCTTGGCATTTTCGTCATCCATATCAAAATGGAGTTTGCCGAAGGGTACGCGGTCGAGTTGAAAGACTCCGTTCTGTGCTTCGACAACTCCTTCAAACACTTGCCGGCCGGTAGCGGAGTCTTTTGCGCGGATGTTCATCCTTGACGACCCGCTGCCTCGAACTGAGAACCGCACTGAGGTTGTACCTTTGAGAGTTGAGCCGTCGAGCGAAAGCGCCGAGCGTGTTACGTCGTCGGCGCGAACGTTGACGCGGAGGAATCCGCGTCCGGCACTCGCTGATGCCGCCTCGACGGTGTAGTCGCCGGGAGCAAGGTCATTCATGCGGAAACGGCGCGACGTGGGATCCAAAGGAACTGCGACTTTTCCTTGTGGTCCATTGAGAGTAACGGTGCCGCTCTTAACGTGAGCGCCATCACGGTTCTCGAGTTTGATGTCGATCGCGCCACGTCCTTCTTTTACCGGCGGCGCGGGAATATCGCGCACGTTCTTTTTCAGTTCCTCTATCAGTTCCGGAACTGCTTCGCGTGTGGGCACCACGGCGCGAACAGGAATCGTGCCTGGCCATTGCAGGACGATTTCGCTTAGAGCTTCAGGCTGCTTAAAGATGCGTGTTCGAGGTGTCGTTGAGGGTGTTTCCACCGGCCGAGCAAACCTCTTACTGAGCGATGCAGTTTCAGCGGCATCACTTTCCAATGCGGGTTTTTCCAATGCGGGCGTCTTTTCATCACTCGATGAACCTGAACAGCCGCATCCTTTTTTGTGTTTTTTGGGTGCTTTCATAGGCCTCTCCCAATCATGATTTTCGAGTGCGAGCTGAGGATTACCGGAAGAGCTTTGCAAAGCTTGCACTGGACGCGAGGACTTGCTGGTCCAAGCGAGAGCAACGCGCATACCACGCCGGCCCGGATTGAGAAGTCGCTTGGTAAATCTCTGTTTTGATCTGGAAAACACGTTGAGAATGCGTTGAGGTTGTCTACAAGAGAAGACAGATCACGACAGGCGTGTGTACTATTGAATCCATTTTATGGGCCACTGGCATTTTTAGATGAGTGCAGTCCTTATTGTTGAAGACGAAAAGCATCTCGCAGACGGCTTGCGATACAACCTGACAGCGGAAGGCTACGAGGTTGATGTTGCGAGTAGTGGCGAGCAAGCGTACGACCTGCTGATCGACCGACGGCCGGGTTATGACGTCGTCGTGCTCGACGTGATGTTGCCGGGCATTGACGGCTTTTCACTCGCTTCACGCCTGCGTTCGCAGGGCCATTTCGTTCCGATCTTGATGTTGACAGCGCGCGGTCAGGCGGAAGACGTCTTGCGGGGTTTCGAGGCGGGCGCTGACGATTACCTGCCAAAGCCGTTTGAATTGTCTGTACTGCTGGCGCGCCTCAATGCCTTGCTGCGGCGCCGCGAGTGGTTTCGCAAGGACGTGAGTGCCCCGCAAATGGGCACCGAGCACGCGGTCCACATCGGCGACAAAACAATTGATTTCGAGACTTTGGAACTACGTTCAGGCGAACAGACAGTCCAACTCACTTTGATGGAAGCTGATCTGCTGCGATACCTGATCGGGCACGAGGGCAAGATCGTCTCGCGCAGCGCGATTCTCGAAGACGTGTGGGGATTACGTGAAGATACTGACACGCGCGCGATCGACAATTTCATCGTTCGCTTGCGCAAGTATCTTGAAGACGAACCGTCAAAGCCGCGTCATTTGTTGACGGTGAGAGGCGTTGGCTACCGGTTTATCTCACAAGGGTGACTACGCGTTCGCCACGATCACGGACGCGCGGACACCGAGCATGTCTGAAAAATCTTTCGAATAGATCGACGCGACCTTCCGTACGCGCGCGATCTTCTCGACCAACTCGTCATTCGAGATAAATCCGTTTTCAGTGTGAGCAATGGCCCAGGCCGGAATGTGCGAGGCCGTGCGCAACAGGTCCTCGACGAATCCGAGGTACTGCTGTTTGCTTTGCACGGGTGAACCAAGCCGCGCCTGTCGGGCGCGTTCGAAGTCCACCCAAAAATCGTCGCCGCCACGCAACCACTCCTCGCGCCAGCTAGTGAATGGATCTCTTCCGACAGACGTTTGCGTGATCGGCACCGGCAATCGCAGGAACAAAAGATCAGTGTGATGACGCTCGGCGACAAAATTGCGCACGTCCTGGTTTGTGCTTTGGTTGCGCATGCTGTTGTCCGACGGCTCAGGCAGACAATCAAGCATGCGCCGGAACGTGTCTGGCAACGACAACGGCGTGCGCAGCGCGCGGGTCTCTTCGTTAAACGACAAAACGTAATCACCGGTCATCATTCCAGCGGTCAACGCCAGCGCGCGTTTGTATGGGTTGAGTTGTTGCGCGCTAAAGTGAAGATTATCGAACCACCAGGCGTCGATCTCGTTGAACCATTTAAGTAGTGCGGGATTGTTTAGCTTCTCGGCCGGAACATAAGCGTCGCCGAGCAGGGCTTCGAGATCGGCTTCGTCGAGCGTTTCACTGTTGTTCTCAACAATCGCAAGCGCTTTCGTGTGCGACCAGATCATCGGGTCGTTCGCTGCGACTCGAACTTTCCACCGTTTGAGACGCACAGCCAGTTCGGGCTCACCAGTAAACGGCAGTGCTACTGAAGTGAACTTCAAACGGCCTAGCACGCCGAGTTCAAACGCCAGCCACCCATTCGAGAATTGAAGCATCGGGTTTACAACACGTCTAAAGAAAGAAACACGCTAACTACGCTCGGATCGAATTCAATGCCTGCGCGGGCGACGAGTTCGGCGCGCGCCTCTTCGTCGGTTAGCGCCGCGCGAAACGGACGCATTTCTGTCAGAGCCGCATACGAGTCGGCAACTCGCAGTATTCGCGCGGCGAGCGGAATTTCTTCGCGCCTCAATGCGTCGGGGTATCCGGCGCCGTTCCACCACTCGTGATGCCAGCGTACGAGAAGTTGCGCGGCGCGATCCGCGCCAACGCGAGACGCCTCACGTTCACCGATCACCGGATGACGAGAAAGGTCCAGGCGCTCTTCTGCTGTTAATGGACGTGAATCCTGGATGTAGTCGCGCTCCATCGCGACTTCGCCGAGGTCGTGAAGCAGTGCCGCCGCCTGGAGCGATCCGCGATCGTGACGTGCCAGATGAAACACGATCGCGATCTCGTCGGCGATATTTGCGATCCGCAGCGCGTGTGCGTTTTCGTAGCGCTCGAATCGATCGACTGTCCTCGCCAGCTCGATAAAAGCCTCGGCTGCCGGTTTATCTATAAGGTCCACTCGTTCCAGTGCCACCATGCGTGTCCAATTTCATCACACTGATTTCAACGTGCGCAACAGGTCTCTCGCTTTGCTGTTGTTGGGATCCGAGGCGATGGCGCGTTCCGCTTCGCCACGTGCGCGTAACATCAACCCAAGATCCCGATACAATTCGGCCAACATCACCCGGTATTCGCCGTTCTGCGGATCGAGTTTGATAGCTGCTTGCAATTCCGCCTCGGCAGCGCGCCGCGTGTTTGGTTGCGCTGCCAGCACCTTTCCATAGAACGCACGGTAACGGGCTTCCTTCGGAACGGCGTTGGCCGCGGCTGCCAAGAGTCCAATTGCCACTTTCCGCTGGCCCAACTCCAGCGCGGCGAATCCTTCTTTGAACTGGAGTTCGGCGCGTTCAGCAATGGAGACTTCGCGTTCTGAAGGAGTGTCTGTGTTCGTGGTCGTCGTCGCGACGGGCTGGACGGGCGCGGTTGGTTTTGGCGCTGTATTGGCGACTTGTTGTGCTTTCTGACGGGCCTCTAACTTTGCGTTGTAGTTCGCCCGGAGACGATCGTCGCGCAAATTATCGTACGCCTGGGTGACCCGCGCGAAAGCGGACTCGAGGCGAGTCAACATAGTGCTTTCAGCTTTGCGAAATCGATCGGGATGATAACGTCGCGCCAGTTCGTAGTAGCGAGTCTTCATCTCTTCCGGAGAAGATTCTCTGTCTACACCGAGCACATCGTAATGTGTTTGAGCGCTACTGATCTTTGCGAGAAAGCTCTCTACATCATCTGGTTCATCCACCGTCTTTTCTTCCACAGGCAGTGCAGAAGTTGGAGCCGGCTGTTCTGGAGCGGGTTCGACTGTTGCAGCCGGCCTTCCAAGCACGCTCTTCGCATCCTCTCTTCGTAAAAGTCCGGCGAGACTGAGTGTGTAAAGGTGGACCAGCGTTTCGTTCTCGCTCAAACCGCTTATATCTACCAGTTCTTTCATCGACGTCGGCCGATCGACTCGTGAAAGCAAAAAGCCTTCTGCCGGTTGCAGGTTTTCTATTACAACCGACGTTGGAACCGGCGAAATCAACTCAGCCGGATTCTGAAAACGCGAAGCGACAAACTTAGGCGGCAAGCGCCGCGCTGCCTCGAGAATCAGGGCTCTCGTATCGAGGTTCAACTTTGGCGCGGCGTCCAAATGCGATCGAGGGTCGAACTTCCACGTGCCTTCAGTCCACGAAAGAGCGAGACGAAGAACGTCGGTGACCTGCCGCATCTGCACCTGTTCCGTGGACGCGGGCGTTAACAGGTGATCGGCGCAGAGTCTTTTGGCGAGCTCCAGATCCGGTTGGCGGTCGTCGTAGAGCGTTAATGCCTCCCCGGCCATCCCGCCTTTCAACAAGTACTCTCGCAGCCGCAAAGTGCGCAGGTTCGAGGCCGCATAAAGAACCTCGCCGTTGTCGAAATAAACAACGACCTTGACACGGTCGCGTTGCAGTTGCAGCCGGCCGGCCAGGGACTCTGCTGAAATCTCGCGGATTAATTCTACGAGCGGCTGCTCGCTGAGTTGGCCGTTCATTCCGATTACATCCTAAACGAAAAAAGCAAGGCTTTGACAGTGGCTGGAGCGGCTCTTATATTGATGCCACATGACAAGTCTGATCGACGCCCCCCGCGAAGATGAGTTCTTCAGCAGGTTGTATCTATATGAGCGAAACAGCACGCGAAACTGTCGACAGGGATACGAAAACGGGCGGCGCGGTCACTGCGATGCCCAATGAACATTCACCCCAACGCGTCGAGGAATTAATCGACGAGCTCCGAAAACGCTCGGCGGAACTTGAAGAAGCTAACCGCGAGCTGCGACGCGTGTCCCATTACCGGTCTCTTTTCCTGGCGCGAATGTCGCATGAGTTACGCACGCCGTTAACTTCCATTTTGGGTTTCAGCGAGATCCTGTTGGACCAGGAAGAACTGACGGACACGCAGCGCCGGTTTTGTCAAAAGGTCCAGGACTCCGGGTTGCAACTTCAGGCGAGTTTGAACCAGCTCGTCGATCTCTCACGCATAGAAGCCGGGCAGACTGAGGTGTTTCTTCAGGAGTTCTCGTTGCGTGAGACATTGCGGGAGTCGTGTGCCGCTGCGGCGCGCATGGCCCAAAAACAGCAGGTGAAGATTGAATACGAAGTCGCGCCCGAGATCACGACCGTTGTGACCGATCAGGGAAAGCTGCGCCAAACTCTTTTCAACTTCATAGCGTGGGCCGTCAGTCGAAGTCCCGCGGGCGAGTCAGTCAAAGTTTTTGTGGACATCGACGATCAGTCAGTGCTGTCGATCAGGGTTCGAGATAACGGCGAACCGGCGACCGACATTTCCGGAGTTTTCGATCCCGAACACAGCACATACGCAGACGAACCCAATATCAACGAACTCGGAATCATCATCGGGCGTAAGCTGCTCGAACTTATGGAAGGAAGCGTGGTCCTGGAAAACTGCGAACCGCGCGGTTTGGAAGCAACGATTCGAATGCCGGCGCGGCCCCAGAAAGGATAGACGCAAGGATGACAAAACGTTAACCGCATGGACGAGATCGAGATTCGCGAGTGCACGACCATCGAAGAATTCGACAGTTGTGTTGCCCTTCAACGTGAAGCTTTTGGTCTTCCCGATCTGGAGATCTCTCCACGGCGGCATTTGATTGTTTCGCGCCAGGCGGGCGGTTGGACGCTTGCGGCATACGCAGGCAAGCGGATGATTGGCTTCGTTCATCATCTCGCGGCAGTTCGGCCCGACAACGAGATCTACGGCTACTCGCACATGATGGCCGTAGCCAGGGATTATCAGAACAAAGGCATCGGCGCGCGCTTGAAGTGGGCGCAACGGGAACGGACACTGGCGGAGGGAAGAACGTTCATCAAGTGGACGTGGGACCCGATGCAAGCGCGAAATGCGCATTTCAATCTCAACCGGCTTGGCGTGACGGTTGATACGTACGGCGACAATTTTTATGGGATTGATTACTTCGCGGATCCGGCGCAGGCGGTGGAAGATCGGCCGGGGCTGCAAAGCGATCGGCTCTTTGCGCGTTGGGATTTGAAGTCACCGCGTGTTGTTGCGCTCGGAAATGGATCGACGGCGGAAATTGAAGAGAAGCCGGTGGCCTCCGTCGCGATACCGGCGGAATGGAGTGCACTTGTGAAGCGTGATACGCGAGAGGCGCGTGAGGTGCAGGCGCGCGTTCGCGCCGAGTTCAAACAGTATTTCGCAGAGGGACTCATATGCAAGGCATTTCAGAGAGAGGATCTTGAGTCACAATATCTACTGTTTGAGCCACAGATAAACACGGATACACGCGGATAAGGCCAGAAGTTAGACACGTAACCGAAGTCTTAGACACGGATGGTTTTTACGAAGTTTGACCGTTATGTGGATCGCCACGCGCGGACGTTTACTGAACGATTGCAGAACCTCTGCCGAATGCCGTCAGTCGCCGCGAGGGCTACAGGTATGCGCGCGATCGCGGAAACGGTTGAACAGTCGATGCAACGTGTGGGCATCGGCACGCGCACCTTCAGAATGGGATCGGGTTATCCGATCATCTACGGCGAGTGCGGTAGTGGTGCAAAGACTTTTGTCGTGTATGGCCACTACGACGTGCAGCCTGTGGGCCACCTGACTGAATGGAGCTCCGGCCCATTCGCCGCCACGATTCAGGACGGAAAGTTATACGCGCGCGGTGCAGCCAACGGTAAAGGCGACTTGGTCGCGCGTCTCGCCGCAGTTGAAGCCTATCAAAAGACATTTGGAAAACTGCCGGTCACCTTGCGGTTTTTAATTGAAGGTGAAGACGGTTTGGGCAGTCCGAGCTTGTATCGTTTCACGAGTGAACACGCCGACCTCTTGCAAGCGAACGGATGTTTGTGGGACGAAGGCGGGCGCGACACGAGAGAGACGCCCATCGTGAGTCTCGGCTTCAAAGGCATCACCTTCCTCGAATTGCGCGCTTTCGGAGCGCGTTCGGATCTGCATTC
>DASZDV010000528.1:0-1875 GCA_035941575.1 Pyrinomonadaceae bacterium | reverse complement strand
AACGAAAACAGCGACAGCATCACCGTTGAAGCGCCGAGCGCGAACAGCGCTACGGACGCAATCGCTCTTGCCGCCTGGCGGCTGAGCATCTTTCGACTCCGCGTAAGTCTCATCACTCTCTCCTCCAGAATGCGTGCGTCAAACATCGTCAACATCAACGCCGGTGTGCGTGGCTGTGCCGAAACGTCTGCGGCCCAGACAAGCGAACGCGCATAGAGTCTCGGCGGCAACAGACGTTTGCTTACTAACTCGTCGCACGCGAGTTCTCGTGCGCGATCGATCTGTCGCTTGATTACAAAGGTAAGCGGATGAAATGAGATTGGTAGCGCGATCAATTCGCAGATGAGATTGGTGAGATAGTCACAGCGCGCCACGTGGGCCATTTCATGACCAATCACCGATAACAAACGTTCGTCATTCGCCGTGCAGAACGTTTCAGGAACAACGATCAATGGCCTGCGTGCGCCGATCGTATAAGGCACGCGTGCGCTACTCGATTGGACCACGGCTATGTTCGCGACGCCGAACTTTGTTTGGCATCGGTGCGCGATGGATCCAGCCGTGGGCGAAAGAGTTTTAAGGTCCGCAGCGCGGCGAAGCTTTTCCTTTTTGCGCCAGAAACGTACGAGTCTGATCACTCGCCAAACGATAAAGAGAGCGTAGACGCCGAGTAATAGCAACGTGCTCTCGGAAGTGGTGTTGACGACCTGGGTTCGGCGCTTCGTCAGGTCTAGCAGTGGCGCGGGTTCGGTTTCCCCGGAGAGGCCTGTTGCCGCCGGTCGTGTTGGAACAGGGATTAAGACGGATTTATCAAACGAGGATCTTTGAGTTGCAGTTAGCCGCGGCCATAGATGAGTTGCGGTAAGTAGCGGGACGATGACGCAGGCTGCCAGCGCTGTGAGCCACAACACGTGACGGAAACGCGCCGGAGCGGTACGCAATAGAAAAGAGCCCAAGCCCGCCACAAGTACGATCGCGATTGTTTGCCACGACGCGTTGACGACGTAGTTCAGAATAGATTCGCTAAGACTTACCATGATTTCCTCTGTTAATGCTTGCCATCATCCTCTTCCTTCTCGATCAGCTTGTGTAGCGATGTGAGGCGTTCGGGAGTAAGGTGCTTTTCCTGAAGCAGGTTCACGACCAGCCCTTCAGCCGAACCACCAAAGAGACGATCGATTAGCTCGCGCACGGCGTGTCCTGTGAATTTCTGCTGACTCACGGCAGATCGGTAGACGTAAGCCTTGTCCTTTAATGTGCGTTTTACGCGGCCTTTACGATGCAACACCGTCAACATCGTCTGGACAGTGGTGTAGGCCAGCTCGCGTTTGAGTTCGCGTTGCACGGCTTGCACGGTCATCGGTCCGTTTTGCCAGAGCACCTGCATGATCTCCAGCTCCAGCGGCGTCATCTGTTCACTCTTGCGGCGCGGCATTTACCCTCCTAAGACTTTAGTAGGATATACCGCACTCGCAGCCGTGTTGTCAACTAAAACTTTAGTAGGAGAGTGGAAAAGTTTTTTAGTCGCTGCCGTAGCGGATTTCCATGTGACGGATGCGATAAGCGGCGAGAACCAATACCAGGAGCGTGACGCCCAACATGCTCGGAATGGCAATCCACGCCGGCGTCGGTTCAGCCACCACCGCGAACGGACCTTCCGAAATGAGTACCGGCGTAAGTGAGTTGAGGTAGTGAATCACGCTGATCTTCTTCAGTAACGGCGGCAGCAGAAAATTCAGCCACTCCCAACCGTAAAGTAGTATCGCCGGAATGATTGGATTACGAACGAATAGGCCAACGACCAGAAAAAACGCTCCATAACCGACGCAAGCAAGAATAGTAATTCCAGCGTAGGTGAGAAGTTGCTTGAAGCCC
>DASZDV010000527.1:0-5271 GCA_035941575.1 Pyrinomonadaceae bacterium | reverse complement strand
AGTTGACGGCAAGGTTCTTCGGAGTGCGGTAAGTGTCAACAAAATTAGTTGAGTCCGGGAAGATCGGGCGACCGCCATTTGCCGAATCACCCAGAGTGGTTTGGCTTCCCTGCGCATAACGAACATAAAGCAAACTGTTGTCAGCCAGGTTGAAATCAAACTTGCTGACGAAGTCGTACTGCTTCTCGCGTTGCGGTGAACCAAAATTGAAGCCCGCCGTATTCAAGCCGTCGCCAGTCGTGAAGTTGTTCGGCAGCGGCATTGCGTTAATGAACGCGCTCAACGTTGGATCGAGACCGATGCCGGTTGGGTTGTTGGCGATGTCATACGTCCTAAGGCACGGCGCATTTGACGCTGTGGCATTGCAGACCGGAACTACGGGCGCGCCAGTTATATCGACCGACGCCGGCGTGGTGCCGCCGACAGGCGCATTTGCACGGCCCACAACATAACGAAACAGACCCTGCCGCGCTTGCTGCGTGTAAACGGTGCGCGTCACGAGAGCGGTGTCATAAGCGCGCAGCAGTTGCAGGTTCACGAAGAAGAACGCCTTATCTCGCAACCAGCCTGCTCTCGTGCCTTCGCCAAAACCGGGATTGAAGAGTGGACCACCAATGCTGCCGCCGAAAATGTGCTGAACGAACTGATCCTTCGGTAAACCGGCAATCGTCGTCGGATAACTCTTCGCGTCCAGCGCCGGAGTTCGGTAGTACTCGAAGAGGTTGCCGTGAAAGTCGTTCGATCCTGACTTCGTGACGAGAGTCACCTGAGCGCCGCTGCTGCGCCCCAACTCCGCGGTGAAGTTGCTCGTCACTACCTGAAACTCCTGTACCGAATCCGGATTGGGCCGAAGCGGCGTGAAGTTTGAACCGCCTGCTGTCGATTCGTTGATGTCGATGCCATCGAGGGTGAAATTCCAGGCGCGATCGCGCGAACCGTTGACGCTAACGGTGCCGCCGGTGTTTCCGCCGATGACGACGCCCGGTTGAAAGTTCAACAGGTCGAGCGGGTTCCTGCCGCGCGTGCCGACGATTGGCAGCGACTCGAGAGTCTTCTGTTCAATTGTGCTGCCGAGATTTCCTGACGTGCTCAATTGCACTTGTTCAGCGCCAGCGGGGACCAACACCGTCTCCTGAACCGCGCCCGTTTCCATGGTGGCGTTGACGGTCGTGGGCTGGTTCACGTTGATGGAGTTTGACTGACTAACGAACTTCTTGAACCCCTCCTTCTCGATCGTGACGGTGTAATTTCCGACCTGGACCAGGTCGAAGGCGTAGGTGCCGCTGTCACTCGTCTGGGTCGTAAACGAGACGCCGGTCGCCTCGTTAGTCAGCGTGACTCTCGCGCCCGCTATGGACGCGCCGTTAGCGTCCTGAACAGTTCCCAGTACGCGCGACGTTGTTCCCTGACCATTGGCGACGCCAATGAGACAAAGCGTCAAGAGCATGAACACAAGAATGAGTTTTCTCATTTCAGTCCTCTCATCTGATCGAATTGTTGGAGTAATGGGTCGAAGCTACGAGATTTCGCACGGATTATATCGATGTTCGGGAATAATGGTAGCTAATTATTCTTATCCTTTTGATAAGAATAATTGATGGCCGTTGTGGACGTGTTAGACTGCCCGGCCAATGGTGAAAGTCGTTTTTGGTTCGGAGATAAGCCCGCCTGGCGGTTGGCGGCTGCACTTCTCTAACAGTCTTCAAACGCACACTGCAACGCGGCTTGACGAGGTTCTGCCGCTGCTGGAATTTGCGGAGACGCAGGCGCACTTGGGCCACTACGTTGCCATAATGATCAGCTATGAAGCTGGGCCGGCATTCGATGTTGCTTTGTCTGCACATGCGCCGAGTGAACTGCCATTGGCGTGGGTCGCTGTGTTTCGTGAAGTTTCGGATTGCGAGACACAAGGAAGAGGGGATTGGGTTTCCAGTGTATGGACGCCGAAGATAGATAAAAACGAATATGAGTCTGCCGTAACAAAGATCAGAGAGTTGATCGCCGCTGGCGATACCTACCAGGTCAACTATTCATTTCCATTGATCTCAACGTTCAGCGAAGATCCGTATCAGTGGTATCGCGAATTATGCATGGCGCAGGGCGCGCAGTATTGCGCGTACTTCGATCTCGGCAGGTTCCAGGTGCTGTCGCTCTCGCCGGAATTGTTTTTTGAACGTCGAGGAGATCACGTCAGAACCAAACCGATGAAAGGCACAGTGCGTCGTGGACGTTGGGCAGCAGAGGACGAAGAATTGGCCCAATGGTTACAACACTCCGCCAAAGACAGGGCCGAGAACATCATGATCGTCGATCTGTTGCGCAATGATCTCGGAAAAGTGTCGTTACCCGGCAGCGTGCATGTGTCGTCGATGTATCAGGCGGAGCGATACGAAACTGTTTGGCAGATGACGTCAACTGTTGAGTCTACGCTGCGGCCGCAGACGAGTGTGGTGGAACTGATGAGTGCGTTATTTCCGTGTGGCTCGATAACGGGTGCGCCGAAGATCCGCACGACGCAGATCATTCGCGATCTCGAGCGCTTTCCGCGCGGTGTTTACACGGGCGCACTCGGAGTTTTGTTTCCAGGTGGAGACTGCGTCTTCAACGTCGCGATTCGCACGGTCGTGATCGACAGGCAAACAGGGGCGGCTACATTTGGTGTCGGCGGCGGGGTGACGATCGATTCGACCGCGGATAAGGAGTATGAGGAGTGTTTGGTGAAGAGCCGGTTTCTGCAAAGCAGGCCGGAGGAGTTTGAGTTGTTTGAGACGATGCTGGTTGAGGACGATGCGATTTTTTTGCTCGAGAGACATCTCGAGCGCCTCAAGAGATCCGCGGCTTATTTTGGTTTTGAATTTAAGAAGGAGGAGATCTTGAAAATGTTAAATCCGATTCCCTCCCTCACAGCCAAACTAAAGCTAAGCCTACGAAAGGATGGTCGTGTCGAAATTGAGGCCGTCCCGTTGAACCACGTGGACAGGTCGCGCGTTGGACTTGCCACAGCTCCAGTCGACAGCGCCGATCGGTTTCTATTCCACAAAACCACGCGCCGTGATTTCTACAACACCCAACTACAGCTCCAACCACATTGCGACGACATCATCTTCTGGAACGAACGCGGCGAGATCACGGAATCGACGATCGCCAACGTAGTCGTCTCAATAAACGATCAACTCTACACGCCACCCATCGACTGTGGCCTGCTGGCCGGCACGTTCCGCGATCACTTGTTAGCGGAAGGAAGAATCAAAGAGAGAGTAATCACGATTGAAGAGCTTCAAAACGCGAAGCAAGTGTTTTTGATTAACTCGGTGAGGAAATGGATGAACGCTGTCTGTGTTAACGAGTGTTCATCTGTGGCTCAATTATAAAGCAGGATCTCAGCGCGAGCGCGTCGAAACTCCTGTAACGCAGTATTCCACGAGGCAACGATATCGCGCGCACTCTCACCACGTTTGATCCGCTCCAGCGTGTCGGCATTCACCAACAATCGCATATACTTGTCGACCTTCCAATCGTTCGGATACAAACGTCGCAGCGCCAACGCCATTTCAATTCCCGTCAACAACGGCCGAAACGCAACTCGATCTGTGATGATTATATTAACGCCACCACACTGCTCGCCCTTAAATACCGAAGCCTTCGGCGTAAACCGCAACGGTACAAAGCGAACACCGGGAATGCCTCGCTGATTCAAAAAGTCCGCCAGTTTGTCACCCTGAATCCACGGCGCGCCGACGATTTCAAACGGTGTGTCCGTGCCGCGGCCGACGGAAACGTTCGTCGTCTCCAGCAATCCGATGCCGGGATATAGCGTCGCCTCCGTCAAGCTGCGCATGTTCGGCGAAGGGTTGATCCACGTCAGGTTCGTTTCATCGAACCACATCGAACGGCGCCAGCCTTCCATCTTAATCACACGCAGGTCCGCGCCGATGTTTCGCTGCCGATTGTACAGTTGGGCTAGTTCGCCGACCGTCAGGCCGTGCCGCGTCGGAATGGTGTGATAGGCGATAGACGACAGCTTGTCACTGTCGGCAACAGGTCCCTCGACATCAATACCGCCGATCGGGTTGGGCCGATCGAGCACGAAGACCGGTAGCTTTGCTTTGGCCGCCGCCTCAAGCACGTATCCCAGAATTGAAATGTACGTGTAGAAGCGCGCTCCAACATCCTGAATGTCGTAAACAAGCGCATCGAGAGTCTTGAGTTCCTCCGGCTTTGGCGCACGAGACGTCTCGCCGTAGAGCGAGTGGATCGGCAAACCGGTCCCTTCGTCTTTGGAATCGGAGACGCTGTCGTCAGCCTCACCTCGAATTCCATGTTCGGGCGAGAAGAGCGCGACGAGTTTTACACCCGGCGCGTTGTTGAGCACATCGATTGTCTGGCGTCCGTCGCGATTACGTCCGGTGTGATTGGTTACCAGACCGAGACGCAGACCGGCTAGCGGTTTGAAGTTGTCGCGCTCCAGTACGTCAATTCCTGTCAGTACCTTGACTGACGTCACGGAGCCTTCATTGCGTGGAGCAAACTGCTGCAATGCCTTAACGATTTCGGCATAGTAGTTCGCAGACTGCTCGCGCGCATGCTGGGCCACGGATGTATCGGTGATCGCCGAGGCCACAATCGAAGCGACACGGCCGCGAAGTGGACCAACGTCCCCTTTTCCATCCGGATGCACACGGTTGCTGAGAAAGATAACGAACATCTGGCTTGAGGGATCGATCCAGATCGAAGTGCCGGTGAAACCAGTGTGACCAAAAGAGCCGAGCGGGAAGAGTTCGCCCCGGTTGGTGGAGTAACTGGTGTTGATGTCCCAACCAAGACCGCGCGTGCCGCCGGTATTTGAAACGAGGTGTGGGCGAGTCATCTCGGCCACGGATAACACGGATAAGACGCGAGTACCGTTGTATTGCCCACCGTTGAGAATCATTTGGCAGTAGCTCGCCAGGTCGCGTGCAGTTGAAAAGAGTCCGGCGTGACCTGCAACACCGTTCATCCGGTACGACGTTGGGTCGTGAACCTGACCGCGCAACCACACATCACCTTCCGCCCCAACACTCGCAGCCGTGTCGCCAAGGTAGTTCAATTGACCACGCCGTTTTTCCGTCGGCGCGATGCGGGCGCGCAGCGCCGCACTTGGACGGAAGCCCGTGTCACGCATGCCTAACGGCAGAAAGATGTTCTTCCGGGCAAATTGATCGAGTGGCATTCCACTCACACGTCTCACAACTTCGCCCAGCGCGATGTAACCGATGTCGCTGTAAGTGAAAC
>DASZDV010000526.1:0-4567 GCA_035941575.1 Pyrinomonadaceae bacterium | reverse complement strand
CCTGTTGCTGGATCTTTCGCAACCTGACAACTGCCTTCGTGCTACCGACGGAATCGACGAAGCCTACGGCCTCGCTGCAAACATGGGTGGCATCGGCTTCATCGAAAACAACAAAGCCGTCATCGTTCGTGACAACACGCTGATCAATCTCAATTCAATCGAAGCGGCGCGCATCAACGGCGTCCAGCGTTATCTCTACACTTCCAGCGCGTGTATTTATCCCGGTTACAAACAAAAAGAGACCGACGTCACTCCGTTAAAAGAAGAGGATGCGTATCCCGCCGATGCAGAAGACGGCTACGGTTGGGAGAAGCTCTACATGGAGCGAGTTTGCCGGCACTACACTGAAGACTTCGGACTCGAGACTCGCGTAGTCAGGTTTCACAACATCTTTGGACCATTGGGAACTTACGACGGCGGCCGTGAGAAATCACCCGCGGCCGTCTGCCGGAAGATCGCGCTCGCACAGGATGGCGACGATATTGAAGTCTGGGGCGATGGCGAACAGACGCGTTCCTACTGCTACATCGACGACTGCGTAGAAGGCATTTACCGGCTGATGAGAAGCAATCATGGTGAGCCGATCAACCTGGGCCAGGACCGCATGATCTCGATCAACGAACTGGTAGACATGGTCGCGGCAATCGCAGGGAAGAGGATCGGTAAACAATACGACGTGACGAAGCCGCAGGGAGTCAGAGGACGAAACAGCGACAACACGCGGTTACGCCAGGTCTTGAATTGGGAGCCGAGCGTCTCGTTGGAAGAAGGCTTGGCAATCACTTATCGCTGGATTGAGAGCCAAGTGGAGAAGCAGACGAGCGTACGCGACGTTGAACAGCTTACGCCGGTTCCCACGTCAGTCTAGTCTGTGGCTCATGACATGAAGGTGAGCGTTATTGTTCCGGTAAGGGACGAAGAGCATTCCATTCGCGAGTTGCTCGATAGCCTGCTGAACCAAACGCGCCCGCCGGATGAGATCGTTATCACCGATGGCGGTTCCGTCGATGCCACTCCTCAAATAATCGAACAGTACATTCAGAAGGGCGCGCCTGTGAGACTGATTCGCGCAGGCGCAGCTTTGCCGGGCAGAGGACGAAATCTCGGCGCGGCCGCAGCCACCTCTGAATGGTTGGGTTTTACAGACGCCGGCATTCGTTTGAATCGCGACTGGCTTGAGACGCTCGTCGGGCGCGCGGCGCAGGATAAGTCGATCGACATTGTTTACGGTTCGTGGGAACCAGTGACAGACACGTTCTTTAAGGAGTGTGCGGCGATAGCCTACGTTCCGCCACCTGCGACGCGCGAAGGAATCGTGACGCGTCCGCGATTCATCGCTTCCACGCTCATGCGTCGGGAGGCATGGGCGGCAGTCAACGGTTTTCCGGAGGACTTACGTTCGGCGGAAGATCTCGTCTTCATGGATCGGTTGGAGAGTGCCGGTTATCGTGCCGTGTTCGAGCCGCGTGCTCGAGTGCACTGGAACCTGCGCTCGACACTTGGAGCAACGTTCAAACGATTTCTTCTGTATTCGCGAAACAACATCCGTGCCGGACTCTGGCGCCAGTGGCAGGCTAGTATTCTCACTCGCTACGCACTGTTCTTGGCGCTGATCGTGATTGCACTCGTTTTCGATTCGTGGTGGATGTGGGCAGTGATTGTGATCTGGCTGTTGATGTTGGCTGCGCGAGCGGCGATTTCGATCCGGCGCAATCGTAATTGTTATCCCGCATCTTTTTTACGTAACGTGCGGCGCGGTGTTTTGATCATGTCGCTGCTGGCCGTGCTCGACGCTGCGGCAATCATCGGCAGTATTCAATGGTTATTGTTCGACTCGTTTCGCTGGAGCAGGAAAGCTCCGGTGGAGGTTAGAAATGGGACTTGAAGGCCGCCGAGTCCTGTTCATCTCCTACAACGGAATGCTCGATCCTTTGGGACAAACGCAGGTGCTTCCGTATCTGCGTGCACTGGCCCAAAGAGGAGTGCGCTTCACTCTCCTCAGTTTCGAACGCAGCCGCGCGTTTACGCCTGAGGGCGCGCAAGAATGCGAACAAATGCGTCGTGAACTCGAGACGCAGGGCATCGGGTGGCATTGGTTACGCTACCACCAACGTTTTTCAATTCCGGCCACCATTTACGACGTGCTTGCAGGCATTCGCAAAGCGAGCGTACTGGTCCAACGTAACCGGATCGAGATGGTCCATGCGCGCAGTCACATTCCCGCGACCATCGCAGTGGCGCTTAAACGGCGATTCGGAATCAAGATGATCTTTGATCTGCGTGGATTGATGGCCGAGGAGTACGTCGACGCGGAACACTGGGTCAAGGGAAGTCTCGCTTATCGCATTACCAAGAGCACTGAACAACTGATCTTTGCTGAAACTGACGCAATCGTTACGCTCACCGAAAGAATCTGGCCCATCATTCGCGAGTGGAAAGGTTTGCAGGGGCGCAGCCCGCATCACGAGGTGATTCCTTGTTGCGTGGATCTCGATCGGTTCCGCTTTAGCGAAGACGAGCGGGCGCGCCGGCGTGCCCAGCTTGGTTTGAAAGATCAGTTCACGATCGTTTACAGCGGTTCACTCGATGGATGGTATTTGACTGAAAAAATGGCGGATTTTTTTGCCAATTTTGTGCAGCATAATCCAAACGCGCATCTGCTTTGGCTGACTAACGGTACTCCCGAACGAGTCAGACAACTGATGGCGAGCCGCAACATTGGCGTGGACCAGTACAGCGTTTTTTCGGTTGCGGCAGCCGACGTTCCTTCGTATCTTGCTGCTGCCGACGCGGGCCTGTCATTCATTATGCGTTGCGAATCGAAGGTTGCGTCCTCACCGACCAAGAACGGCGAATATCTCGCATGTGGATTACCACTCATCCTAAATGCAGGCATCGGTGATTCGGATTCGTTGATCAAGGATTGGAATGCGGGAGTGTTGATTGAGGACTTCAACGATCCAGCTTACAGCGACGCCGCGGCGTCAATTCAAACGTGGGTTAGTTCGCCTGACGCGCGCAACAAGGCGCGCCGTGTAGCCGAAGAACTTTTCGATCTCTACGCCGTTGGCGCGGAGCGATACGCGTCGCTTTACGAACGCGTGTTGGATAGCAAGTGACATGGCGCTGGTCGCAACGGGACGCAAATCCGGGTAAACTGAGCCACGAATTTTCACACAGATAATGATGCGTATTCTCGCCTTAATGCCCGCAATTTATGATACGTCGCCAAGCCAGCGTTACCGGCTCGAGCAATGGGAACCACTGCTGCGCGAACGCGGCGTGGATATAACGTACGAATCCTTTGAAGACGAGGAGTTGCACGCGCTGTTGTACCAGCACGGCCGGTTGGGGAAGAAGTTGCAACGCGTCACTCGCGGCCTCGCCCGGCGGTTGTCCGTGATCAGTAAGGCTCGCAATTACGACCTGGTCTACATCCTGCGCGAGGCGGCGTTGCTGGGGCCCGCAGTCTTTGAACGGCTGATATACCAGCAACGCGTGCCGTTTGTTTTCGACTTCGACGACGCAATTTTCGTTTCGTATCGTAGTCCGTCGAATGGTTACTTGAGTTATCTGAAATTTGCTTCGAAAACGAAAACCATCTGCCGGCTTGCCTCTCACGTGATGGTTGGAAATCCATATCTCGCGGAGTACGCGAAGCAGGTTAACGATAACGTTACCGTCATTCCAACCACCATCGACACGCAGAAATATCAACTGCCGCCGCCGAAAAATGATTCCGGCCCACCGGTGATCGGTTGGACCGGAAGTCACAGCACGGTGCAGCATCTCGACACTCTGCGCGGCGCGTTAAAGAAACTCGCCGAGAAAGAACAGTTTCGTTTACGCGTGATTGGGACGCCAACTTATGAATGTGCACCGGTTGATGTGGAGGCAATCAAGTGGCGCGCAGAGACGGAACGGGAAGATCTGCTCCCGATCAATGTCGGTGTTATGCCTTTGCCGGATGACAACTGGAGCAAAGGCAAGTGTGGACTAAAAGCACTCCAGTTCATGGCGCTTGGAATTCCCACGATCTGTTCGCCAGTTGGGGTCAACAGCGACATCATTCAGGACAACGAGAATGGTTTCCTCGCCGCGTCCGAAGACGAGTGGGTAGATAAGCTGAGTCGATTACTGCGTTCGGCGGAACTTCGACGCCGCTTAGGCGACGCAGGGCGCGCGACAGTCGAACAAAAATACTCCGCGGCCGTTCAAGCGCCGCGAGTTTACGAAATCTTCAAATCTGTTCTGCGCGGCGCCAATGTGCCCGTCGATGCGGATAACCGGGGAAGCGAGGAACTGTTTTTTGGGAAAAGCTAATGTGCTGGTTACAGGAGGTGCGGGGTTCATTGGCTCGCACCTGGTTGATGAATTAGTAGATCAGGGACATAGGGTGCGCGTGTTTGACGCGCTTGTGCCGCAGGTGCACGGCGAGGATGCCGTGGCGAAATACGTCGATCCGGCAGCGGAGTTTGTTGGCGGCGACGTTTGCGATCGCGCGGCAGTAGATGCGGCGTTGGAAGGCATTGACGTAGTTTTCCACCAGGCTGCCGAAGTTGGCGTT
>DASZDV010000525.1:0-3096 GCA_035941575.1 Pyrinomonadaceae bacterium | reverse complement strand
AATATGCACGCGATGACCGCGCGTTCGCACCATTCAGATAATCCGTAATTCGAAAACTGACTCGGCTGCATTAGAATGTTCGTGGTCTACTATATTGCATTCGGGTAATTACATGCGGCGAATCATTATTGCTTTAGCGTTTTGTGCACTGGCAAGCCCGGCGTGGTCCCAATCGACGTCACCGGCCGATGAAGTGAAAGCCATTCAAGAAGACCCACGCGTGAAAGCGGCATTCGATTATATCGATCAGGACCGCGACGGAATCTTGCGCGAGTGGATTGCAATTACTGAAATCAACGCGCCATCGAAACAGGAACAGGAACGCGCGAAGTTCATCGAAAGTTTACTTCGCAGATACAAACTCGACATTCGCTACGACGACGCCGGAAACCTGATCGCGACCCGCAAAGGGACTGCCGGCCGCCCAGTCACAGTGTTCGACGCGCACATGGATACCGTCTTTCAACCGGGACTGAAGATCAAAGCAACTGTTCGCGACGGTCGTGTCTACGCTCCCGGCGTCGGTGACGATACACGAAACATTGAAGCACTGCTCGCAACGATTCGCGCCCTCGATGCAGCGAAGATCAAGACCAAAGGCGATCTCGTCTTCCTGTTCACCACTGACGAAGAGGCCGGAATGACGGGCGCCAGGCAGTACACCAAAGATAACAAAGGTAAGGTTGATTACTACGTTGCGCTCGATGGCGGATATGAAGGCTTCACTTACGCCGGCATCGGCATCAACTGGTATCGCCATCATTTTATTGGACCAGGCGGACACACTCGCTCCCGCACACCGCCGTATTCGGCTTCACTGCCTCTGGCGCGCGCGATCTCGCGCATCTACGAGTTGAAGGTCCCTACTAATCCGTCGTCAAACTTGAATATCGGAATGCTGGGCGGTTCTGAAGTCGTTAACGCGAAAGCCGCGGATGCGTGGTTTACCGTCGACTTGCGTTCGACGAGTAACGAAGTGATCGCGGATCTCGAAAAACAGATTGCGACGATTCTCCAGGAAGAAGCGACGCGCGCAGGAATGACCGTCAAGACTGACCTAATCGCATCGTCGCCGGCGGCTGTGTTGCCGGGTAATCGCGAATCTCAGCTTGTGAAGATTTCTGAAGCCGTGCATCGTGCGATGGGTTTCAATCCGCCTATTGGAAACGCGGGTTCGAACAATTCCAGCGCCGCATTGTTGCAAGGCATCAGTTCAATATCGACGGGGGCGGGTCCATGCAACGATTCGCACGCGTTGACTGAAAACTGTGAGATTGAACCGCTTTACAAAGGAATTAAGAAGATTCTTTTACTGGAGATCGCGCTTGCCGGGCTAGCTCAATAGTAATGGCTCCCTGGTACGGCTCAGTAACCTTCGCGGCCAATGATCACAAAGCCGGTGCGTAGAATGATTTTCAGATCGAGCAGCAACGACCAGTTCTCGATGTAAAACAGGTCCAGCCGCACCATCTCTTCAAACGGCAAACGATTTCTGCCCGACACCTGCCACAACCCCGTGACGCCCGGTTTCATGTCCAGACGTTTGCGATGCCACAGTTCGTAAGCTTCAACTTCGTACGGAATCGGTGGCCGTGGTCCAACAATACTCATATCGCCCAACAGCACGTTCAGCAGTTGCGGCACTTCGTCGAGACTCGTGCGCCGCAGGAACGTTCCGACGCGAGTAATGCGTGGATCGGCAAGCAGTTTGTAGGTCGGCTTTTGCGCGTTTCCCAGATTCGCTTCGGCGCGTCCCGCGATGAATGAGCGTTGATACTCGCGGTGCATTTCCGGATCTGCATCGGCGATCATCGTGCGGAATTTGTAAAGCAGAAACAAACGACCGTCCATGCCGACGCGCTCCTGCTTGTACAAGACCGGACCTTTTGAATCGAATTTAATCAACAGCGCAAGCAGCAACCACAGTGGAAAAAGGAGCACGATCGCCGATGCACAGACCACAACGTCAAACGTTCGCTTCAACAGCCTAGCGCCACTCGACAGCGGTTCACGAAACAGCCGAATCATCGGCAATACGCCGATTTGATCGATCTCCGTTTTGCGCGGCAAGCAGTTAAACAAGCTCGGCGCGATGCGAAACTCCACACCGCGACGTCGTCCGCATCGCATCATCACTTCAAACAACGCGTCGCCGCTCACCTGTGGATCCGCAATGATCACTTCGTTCGCCGCCGAGTCGCGAATAGCTTCCGGCAGTCCTTCAAGCGAGGCAATCACCGGTACTCCTTCGTAACTTCCAACCTGGTCCGATACTTTTGTATCCACGACGCCGATGACGCGATAACCAAGCGCGGGCCGTTCACGCATTTCACGAATGAACAACGCCGCTTCCGGCCCGCGGCCAACGACCAGTGTCGGTATTAGATTAATCTGACGCCGTCTCACCAGTGTCTGCGCCGAGCGCATAATGAACCTGACGGCTATTACGCTGACGAGTACCAAAAAGAAATCAACAACGAACACGCCGCGCGCATAGGAGAATGCCCTGAACTCGAATCCACCGCGATACAGAAACGCCGCCGCGACAATCAGTAATGAGCCGATTGCCGTCGCTTTGAAGGTGCGAATGCTGTCGTCAACAAGCGAGAACTCACCTCGCAAGCGATACAGATCGCAGTAACGAAAACTCAGCAAGCGGATGATAACCACGAGCGGCAATAGCGCCGCGTAAGGCGCAAACCCGCGACTCCACACTGAACCGCTAACGCCAAATGCTGAAACTCCCTCGCGGAAAGAAAACGCGAGAGTGAAAGAGCCGGCCGCAACCAACGCATCGGTAATGACGAGCAACGCCTTTACCGTCGGAATAATCCATCTCGGCGCACGGCCCGGCACACGCACTGCGCGCGCTTCGGTCAACTGTTCTCGTTTGCGTTCCGCTCGCATCAATCTGCTATTCAAAAATTAAACTGACGACCTCGTCGATAACTCCGGATGCCCGGCGCGGCTGAAGAACGTGCTTCTTTTCAACATTCAACTTTTGCAACTCGTCGCGATTTGCAAGTCGTTGTAAACGGCCTTCCTTGATCAGTTCTTCATCGACAGCAGCCCAACGCCCGCCGTAAATACTGGCGA
>DASZDV010000524.1:0-8358 GCA_035941575.1 Pyrinomonadaceae bacterium | reverse complement strand
GGAAGTCAGTTCTTTTGCCTGTTGCGTGCCAACAGCGGCTTCAAACGTTTTTGAGGTACCTTCGAAAATGTTTGGGTCGCGCATGATGTTCGCGCGTAACATAATGATCCGGCCGTAGCGGCGTGCAAGATAGCTCTCGTTTGGCAGGATTGTGGCAGTGTTGCCGCCGCGTGATTGACCGAAGTCAGCGACGACGTCGTAGACACCCACCGGAATGTCTTCGCGCACCTTCTTGTGATGTTGATACGGCAGCGAATCTTCGAGTGCCTGCAAGCCTTTCATCGCCTGTCGTAAAGCAGTCGTTTCCTGCTGCCGGCTTTGTAACAAGCAAAAGGAAAAGAAAGTCTTCACGCCATACAACTCATCGTCGTAGGTTTCGTACGAACCGATTTGCGCGTTGAGGTTTTTGAATCTTCCCGTGACCCAGCTCGCGTCGCCGGATTCATAGTCGTCGGACAACAAATCGCGCGCCCGATTACGTAGATAGCGCGCAAACTCGTCGTCATCTTTTGCGACTGCGTCTGCTGCTTCGTTGAGTAGTCCGTAGGCTTTGATTAGATCGTCGGCGTACGCGACCGAGTACGGTACTGAATACAAAGGCATTTTCGCCGTGGGTGCAGCAGGACGTTGAGCAAGCTGTTGCAAGTGGTTCTCAAGCTTGGGATGCAACGTCTGCAAAACAGGATACTTGTTCAAACGAGCGATATCCTCGCGAAGGTTTTTGGCGGTGGCTGAACGGACCACAGTACGCAGATCGAGAATCTCGCTGCGCGTCTGCGCGGCATCCGTTGAGGAATTGATAAACGCTTCGATCTCTTCCTTTGTAATTCCCCAGGGATACATGTTCTTTCCGGCTTTCAATGGATCAACCGGCAGAAAAGGCTCGCGTTTGTTATCGAGTGTGGTCGCAATCGGACCCTGAAATAGCCGGTACAGCGTCAACAAGTTCTGGGTCGCGCGTCCGCCGTTCTGTTGGTTCAGGTTTGTAAGCGCGCGATACGACGAGAGCGCTTCCGGATGCCGTTGCAGTTCGTAGAGTTTCTGAAAGATCTGGCCCACCTCGATCAACTTCGCGACCGCCTTGCGCTCGCCGTCGGAAAGTTTGGATGTGTCGGGCGACAGCGTGATCGTTTGGGTTTTGTCGATGATCGGCTGGCTCTTCTCGAGTGGCCAGTAACCGTTTGCAAGAAGCAGCGACATAATCAAGCCTGCAACCAATTTCGTCATAAACGCATTCTGCCATACGCCGTCATGTGTCGGCCATTCTTTGCACGCGACGACGCGCTTTCCCTCGATTTTTCAGGCATAACCGCGAGGCACTGCCATTGCAAATGCGACGAGCGGTGGCAAGTCTACTCACAACGATTCGACGGCGCTTTGGGCGCATGCGACGACGGCGCAAGGTTGGCCGGGCATACGACATGGCGCTGGAACTAGCTCGCGTGCTGCGGCCACACGCAGACGTGCTCGACGTCGGTTGCGGCAACGGTTTCATCGCGCATCACCTCAGCGGCCTGCTTGGAAAACCTGTTGTCGGACTCGACGTTGGCGACAGCACCGCTGCGAAGATTAATTACCTGCCCTACGACGGCCGCCATTTTCCCGTACGAGATCAAACGTTCGACGCCGTGCTGCTTTGCTATGTGCTGCACCACGCGCAAGACGCGCGATTGGTCCTGAACGAAGTCAGCAGAGTCTTACGTGACGGCGGCCTCGCGATCATCTACGAGGACATACCCGTGCTCTGGTGGGACCGAATGGTCTGTTGGACACACGATCGAAAGTGGCGCGGCCGTACTGGTCCATGCACGTTTCAACGCGAACACGACTGGAGAAAGACTTTCAGCATGGCGGGTTTTGAAGTTGTGAGTGAACGCGCGTTGTCTCGCTGGCGTAACCTGGCGCATCCTGTGGCGCGTAGATTTTTTGTGTTGAGGTCTACAGATTACACGGACAATCTCTTACTCAAACCCGATCACGCCGCGCTCCCGCAGCTTGTTAATCATGCGCAAGCAATCGGCCTCGCGAAAGGGACAGATTGAAAGAATCGATTGAATGTCCCACGAACCATTGATCCGCGACAATACAAAACCTTCCTGTGGATCGATCGCGAGATTTGTCATCTCAGCTGGCGAGATTCGCAAGTGCGGTACTGAACGCGGAGATAGTCCACCTGACGCGTAAACGTGTTTCACGTACTTCTCTTCGGCAGTCGGTAAAAGCGCTTGCGCTTCCGGATTGTTTGGTTGTTGTTGTAATGCTGCTTGAATGATATGCAGCGCCGCTTCGGGATCGGTGTCGAGTTTTCGTTCCGCGGACCAGACCATTTCAGTCACGCTCTCGGGGAGATCTTCGACAACAGTGACCGCTGTTGTGCCTTCAGGCTTTTCTCCACCGACGCGCGCGACGCCTTCGCTGATCAGCGTGTATAGCTGGCCGTAAACATGAAACGCCGAGGCGTGCATGTGGTAACAGATCTCCGCCACAGACATGCGTTTCTCTACAAAGAAAAATATCTGCCGAAACTCCTTGCCGAGGTTCAACGATGAGGTCCAGCCGGGGGCGAGTTCGAGAATCGCACGATCTGAAGGCACGAGTGTTTTGTAGCGCGCCAGTTCGTCCATGCGGTAGATGCCTTCCATGATTACGTTGGTCGGCTCTACCTCGATCAACAGCAGGTCTTCGGGTAACGGATCATCGTCGTAAAACTCAAAATCACCTTCGTGCCACATGAAGAGGTCGTAGATCGCATCGAGCGTGCGAGTCTTGAGGATCGCCAGCACTTCTTCTTCAGTAAGGAATCCCTGCTGGACCAGCACCTCACCGAGTTTGGCGCCCGAAGTTCGTTGTACTTCGCGAGCGGCTTTTAATTGGTTGTCGTCGACTTTGCCGTAGTGGAGCAGTAACTGGCCCAGGTACTCGCGCGGGTCGTTCGATTTCGAACCTACAATCAGACCGTTTTTGAAATAAACCTGCTTGGTGATCTTGCCGCGATCAAACTTCAACGTCCCCGACTTTCTCCCTGCAGCCAAAAACTGGAGCAGGTCAGTCAGGCTCATTGTTTTCAAAGTACCTTGAATTGACATTAACTTGTACGGTGAGGCTTTCCCTGGGCTCTTAGTCTTCAACAAGGTCTGCTGAGATCACAGAAGCTTCTGGTCCAGCTTCGCGCGCGATCTCCAGCAGGCGTAGTAAATTCGCCGTCTGTTCTTCGTTTAAATCGACAAACTGCACTCCGAATCCGAGTCCGTGACTGTGGTGCCTGACTTCACCTTCCAGATAAAGCCACTCATCGTCAGGCAGCAGCACGCGGAAGGCGACGATCTCTCCCACCATCACCTCGCCGACTGTGTCGAGATAGCAGCCTCCTTCCGAAAGATCCGTAACGCGGGCCGAGTGACGTTCTTCGCCTCCCTGCCAAACCGCGTCGAGGTGCACACTCAACCGGGGTTTCGATCGTCGTTCATCCATGGCCTGAAGCCATCATAGAGTTTTTAGTGAGTGACGAAAAGAAAAATCTAAGACCGTTTCACATGCAACGTACTCGGAGCGCGCCGGGAATGATTTGGAAGGTAGCTGGAAGTCTTCCAGGAAGTTCGCCGTCGACTTCCAGATCAACTTCCGTGTTGCGTTCGGCTGCGCGAACCGTAACTTTTTTCGCAAGTGCATGGCTTACTTCCGGCATTGAGAGGTGGGAACCGCGATACACGCGCGGCGCGCTGGTGAAGATTTTCATCGCACCGAGATCGCCGACACCGATTACATCAAACTTTCCATCGGTCAGTTTTGCTTCGGGCGCGATCTTCATTCCGCCGCCGAAGTAACGTGCATTGGCGATGCAGAGATTCACGACCAGAAGATGCCGTTCGTTCGCGTCGTCGAGCTGAACTGCGAGGCGCGTCGGTTCAGTGCGAATCGCTGTTTGTAGCAGTGAGGCGCCGAAAGAGACTCTTCCGCCGAGCCATTTGGGAGTGTTTGCGGGCAGCCAGTTGGGACCACCGGCTTTAACGCGTTCGATGACTTTCGTGCTCATGCCGCACGACGCGACACCGACAAAGTAGCGCATGGCTTCGCGGCCATCGCGCGCCACAAATGAGATGCGGCCGACGTCGATACGCCGCGTTCGTCCTTCGCGCAGGATGCGCGCTGCTGCGCGGCTCTGTGAGGGAATTTCTAAGGTGCGTCTGAAGTCTCCGCCAGTGCCGCTCGGAAGAATTCCGAGTTCGGCGTCTTTGCCGGACGTGAGAATCCCGTTAGCTACTTCGGAAACCGTGCCGTCGCCGCCGCAGGCGATGATGAAGGCGATTCCCTTGCGCGCTGCGTCGTGAGCAAGTGCGGCTGCGTCGCCGCGATGTTTCGTGAACGCCGTCTGAAACGGGCCGAACTCCGAACGCAGATCGCTCGCGACGCCGGGCCATGCTTCGCCGGTGCTGCCGCTGGCTGAGGATGGATTAACGATTACGAGCGGAAGCGCCATGCATTGCCCTATCTTTTTCGGCGAGTTCACCGATCTTTGCCATTACCTCGTCAGCGATCTCTTTGTGAGTTCGCAACCGATCGGGTTTGCTCAGGTGTTCAGTGAAATCGATTAGTGGTCCAAAGTGAATGCGGATCACTTGCTCGCGATTCCAGTTGCGCGCGACTTGCCGGGGTAGACTGTTGCACAAACCCGCGATGAACACCGGAATCACTTGCGGGTTCGCATCCTTGATCAACTTCCCGACGCCCGGCTGTGCGCGTAAGAAGGAGTAGGGATCGTCGTTTTTGTTGCGTGTTCCTTCGGGATGAAACCCGATGATGTTACCTGGGCCATTGCGCGCAAGATCCGTAAGCAGGCGAAACGAGAATCTGTCAAATGCGCGTTTCTCGGGGATGGGATGATCGCCGGTCGCAAAGAATGGTGGATACATGGACCACCAGCCCATGATCAGGTTCACGAATAATCCGAGAGGGTTTTGGTAGAAGAACCGGCCACGCACGGGAAAGAAGAGTTGTTTGCGCCATGTGGTCAAGCGGAAGAGCATGGCGGAGACGGCATACATGTCGAAGAATGAACGATGGTTCGCGACTAGCAGCAGTGGCCGTTCCCGCGACGCAGCCTCGACGTGTTCGAGGCCGTAGACGTTCATGATGTTGTAAGTGGAAAGATGAATCCAGCCGGCGCCCATAGTGCTCTGGCACCACGTCCAAAAGCGTTTCCAGCGGCCGCGGTTCATGCGTCGCGTGAGGCGATATGCGAAGCGTTCGAAGGCGGAGAGGACGGCGAATTCGTCGGCTGTAGGAACGACGGCGGTTGAATCGTTCAAGAGTTTACTCTCGCCACAAAGAGGCACAATAGGCACAGGGCCGTTGGAAGGGATTGTGCCTCTTGTGCTTCTTTGTGGCTTCACTCGATTGAAAAGTACTTCGCCTCCGGATGGTGCACAATAATAGCCGATGTCGATTGCTCAGGCTCTAACTGAAACTCTTCCGTGAGGCTCACATCGATGCGCGACGGATCAAGTAGCGCAAAAAGCTTCTCCTGATCCTCGAGCCGCGGACACGCCGGATAACCAAAACTGTAACGCGAACCCTGGTACTGTTGATGAAACAGCCGCGTCAAATTCGTCGCATCATTACCCGCAATTCCGAGTTCCTGACGTATTCGCTTGTGCCAGAACTCCGCCAACGCTTCAGCAGTCTCGACACTCAATCCGTGGAAAAACAAGTAGTCAGAATAATTGTCTGACTTAAACAGCTCATGCGCATACTCACTCGCACGATGTCCGACGGTCACGAGATGAAACGCAACAACGTCCATTCTCCCCGACTCGTGCGACGCGAAGAAATCAGCAAGACACAGATTCTTCCCCGCAGGCTGCCGCGGAAACGTGAACCGCACCTGCTCGCGCTGATTCTCATCGTAGACAATCAAATCATTTCCCGACGACTGACACGCAAAATATCCATAAACCACTTTCGGCACCAGCAAACGCTCCCGCTTCGATCGCTCCTTCAACTCCTCGTAAACAGGAACGACCTTTTCTCGCACCAGCGCCTGATACTGTTCCGGCGGCGTCTTTCCCTGTTTGAACTGCCACTGCCCCTTGAACAACGCCGTCTCGTTAACGTAAGCAAAAGCATCATCGAGCGAGATGTCCTCAACGACTCGTGAACCGTAAAACGGCGGCGTTGGGATCGGCACATTCGGATTTACAGCGGAGCGCGTCGTGTGCGTCGTGTTACCACTCGGGGCTGCGCCACGCGGTCGCGCGGCCTTGCGCACGCCGAGTTTCGCTTCTTCTCCAACGAGATCTTCAACATCATCCGTTACTTCAACTTTAGAACCGGCGGCTGATCCGTTTGTGTCCGTCTGATCCGCAGTCCCAACTAACTGATCCATCGTGCGCAACCCCGCGAAGGCATCATGCGCATAAAACAATGAACCTTTATAGATCGACTTCAGATCGTCTTCGACGTAACGACGCGTCAACGCGGCGCCGCCGAGAATCACCGGAACCTTAACGCCACGCTCGTTCATCAACTCCAGGTTGTCTTTCATGATCAACGTCGACTTCACCAGCAGGCCGCTCATCCCTATCGCGTCAGCAGCGTGTTCTTCACACGCCTGAAGAATGGCTTCGATTGGCTGTTTGATGCCGAGGTTGTGCACCTTGTAACCGTTGTTCGTGAGAATAATATCCACGAGGTTCTTGCCGATATCGTGGACGTCGCCCTTGACGGTCGCGAGCACCATCGTGCCCTTCGCAGTCGCTCCGCCTTTCTTCTCCATAAACGGCTCGAGAAAACGCACAGCAGCCTTCATCGCTTCAGCCGATTGCAGTACGAAGGGCAACTGCATCTGACCACTACCAAACAGATCTCCCACGACTTTCATCCCATCAAGAAGGATGTTGTTGATAATATCGAGCGCAGGATGTTTCTCGAGCGCAACTCTCAGTTCGTCTTCGAGACCAATCTTCTCACCGTCGATGATGTGGTTCTTCAAACGCTCCTCGACAGTGTCGCCCTTCGAAGTCTTCTTCGCCGTCTTCGATTTAACGCCTTCGAAGAGTTTCGTGAACTCGGTCAGCGGATCGTAAACGCAGACGTCGTTTTCAAACTTTCGCTGGTCATAGATCAACTCGCGCGCAACCTTGATCTCCTTCTCGCCGATCCGGTTCAGCGGCTCGATCTTGCTGGCGTTGACAATCGCAGCGTCTAGTCCTGCTTCCACTGCATCGTGCAGAAACACTGAGTTCAGCACGATACGCGAGGCGGGATTGAGACCGAATGAGATGTTTGAAACGCCGAGCAACGTAAACGCGCCAGGAAGTTCCCTCTTGATGCGCTTGATTCCTTCGATAGTCTCGAGGGCGTTGCGCCGATCTTCTTCAATACCTGTCGAGATTGGTAGCGCGAGTGGATCAAAGAAGATGTCAGACGCAGACAGGCCAGCCTCACGTGTTGCCTGTTCATATGCGCGCTTCGCGATCTTGAATTTGCCTTCGGCCGTGCGCGCCATTCCTTCCTCGTCAATCGTGCCTATCACGACACTCGCGCCGTAACGCTTTGCCAGATCGATCACTTTGAGAAAGCGTGGCACGCCGTCTTCGTAATTCGTCGAGTTCAGGATCGACTTGCCACCCGCGTGTTGCAGTCCGGCTTCCATCTTCTGCCACTCGGTTGAGTCGAACATCAACGGGATCTTTACGGTTGTGACCAAACGCGACGCGAGTTCGTGCATGTCGCTCTCGCCGTCGCGGCCGACGAAATCCACGTTCACGTCGAGAATGTGCGCGCCTTCACGTTCCTGTTCTTTTCCGAGCGCAACCAGACCATCCCAATCGCCGGTATTCAGCAGATCGCGCATCTTCTTCGACCCGCTGGCATTCACGCGTTCGCCGATGATCAAAAATGACGCATCCTGCACGTAAGGCTGTTGAATATAGATTGATGACGATGCCGCAATGAGTTTTGAATTGCGTTGCTTCGGCGTAATGCGCTGCATCGTTTCGACAACCTGACGCAAATGCGCCGGCGTAGTACCACAGCAACCGCCGACGATGTTCACGCCGAAGTCACCCGCGAAGTGAAGCAGTTGGGCCGTGAAAGTCTCCGGCGTTTCATCGTAGTGCATCTTGCCTTCGACAACTGAAGGAAGGCCTGCATTCGGCAGCACCGAAACCGGCAAAGGCGCGTTTTCGCAGAGATAGCGAATGCTCTCCGTCATGTGTTTTGGACCGGTTCCGCAATTCATGCCAATGACGTCGATCGGAAACGGCGCGAGGGCGGTCAGTGCCGCGGAGATCTCGGTGCCGTTGAGCATCGTGCCAAACGTTTCGATCGTGACTTGCGCGATCACGGGGACGCGTGTTC
>DASZDV010000523.1:0-1805 GCA_035941575.1 Pyrinomonadaceae bacterium | reverse complement strand
CCACTGACTGAAGAACAGGAAGTCTTTCTTAAACACATACAGAAGAAAGGACTCAAGCGCACTTCCCAGCGCGACCTGATTCTTGACGTCTTTCTGCGCACCGAGGAACACCTCTCAAACGAAGACCTCTACCAGTTAGTCAAAAAAGAAGATCCAACCGTCGGCCAAACTACCGTCTATCGTACCCTCAAGATCCTGACGGAGGCCGGACTCGCGCGCGAAGTCCGTTTCGGCGACGGCCGTACCCACTACGAACACAACTACAAACATCAGCACCACGATCACATGATCTGTTCGGAGTGCGGCAAGATTATCGAGTTTTTCTCTGCGGAGTTGGAGGCGATCCAGGACGAGATGGCCGCCAAACACAACTTCGAAATTACGCAGCATCTCCTGCGCATGATCGGCATCTGCTCAGAATGCCGGCACGCACAAAACGAGAACGCGGCCAACTCCACAGCCACGCCGGGAATCTCTTGAAACATTACACCACCAGCTTTTGATGGAGGTTGGAATGAGCGTTTCGATTACATTTGAACCTTCCGGAATCAGCGGAGTCGTCGCTGAAGGAACCTACTTGATCGATGCGGCGCGACGCATGGGCGCGACTCTCGGCGCCGGATGCACCGCTGGAAAAGGAGAGTGTCCGTCGTGCGTGGTCTCTGTCAAGACAGGCGCGGAACTACTCTCACCGCCAAGCGCAGTCGAGCAACGACAACTCGGCGTCGAGCACCTGGACCAGTCTTATCGTCTCGCGTGTCAGACAAAGATCGAAAACCACGGCGACGTCGTGGTGATGGTGAGTACGCTTTCACCACGCACCACCGCACCAGTCGATACCGAAGCCGAACTGCGAACGAAATTCGGCGCACTGCCGTTGACCAAAAAGCTCGCAACGCTCATGCAGCTCGAAGCAATCACGATGTCGGAAGCTTTCGACTCCGCTATCGAAAAGCCACTAGCGTTTGGCTCGAAAACATTCGATGCAATCATGAACAGAACTCGCGGCAAAAACGATCAAACGAAGAAGAAATGAGTCGTGATGCGCTTTACCCTGGGACCGCAGGCGTCTCGCCTGCATACTTCCGGAAGGAGCTTTCTACGAGGCCATGAAGGCGGGACGCCTGCGGTCCCACTAAGCACCGCTCAACGCGCCGGCGTTCTCGCCATCGCGATACTCGCCCCGTTGCTCTTTGCCGCTTGTCCAAAAGATCCGCCACCGCAACCTCCAGCTCGCGTCTCAACCACACGAAACACAGAGCGCCCCACGCCGATTCCCGCTACGTTCAATGGTGAACGCGCAATGGACCACGTGCGTGCACAAGTCGAGATTGGTCCAAGACCACCAGCCAGTGCGCAACTGGAAAAAACTCGCACCTACATCGTAACCAAGTTGAAGTCTTACGGATTGAAAGTAAGTCTCGACGAATTCACTGCCGCGACGCCGCAGGGCGAAAAGAAGATGGCGAA
Source organism: Pyrinomonadaceae bacterium (assembly GCA_035941575.1). GTDB lineage: Bacteria > Acidobacteriota > Blastocatellia > Pyrinomonadales > Pyrinomonadaceae > PSRF01. The sequence continues at coordinate 335 of DASZDV010000523.1, read as the reverse complement.
CATTGTTGCCGATTTACCCGGCGAGACGAAGAACACGATCCTGATCACGAGCCATTACGACACGAAGCACTACAAAGATATGCAGTTTGTCGGCGCTAACGATCCTGCCGCATCTGTCGGCACGTTACTCGAGATCGGACGCGTGCTCGGCAGCGCCACCAACAAACCAAAACTCACTTACCGGCTCGTCTTCTTCGATGGTGAAGAAGCATTCTGCGAAAACTGGGACGATTGCAGTACCGAAGCTCAACCGGACAACACTTACGGCAGCCGTCATTACGTCGCGCAGTTGAAAGCGAAGAACGAACTCGAAAACACGCAAGCGCTGATTCTCC
>DASZDV010000522.1:0-3627 GCA_035941575.1 Pyrinomonadaceae bacterium | reverse complement strand
AGCAGTGAGCCCCAAAGCAGGCGCCTACGGGTCTGCCTTTCGGTCCGATCGAAATAGGTGCGTGAAAACGTGCCAAAGACGTGCGGCGCATCGATCAGAATGGCCCAAAGCGCAACCATCGGTATCAACGGAACGACGCCGCTGACGTAGAGAAACAGCAGCAGGTAACTCGAAACGACCGAACCAATGAACCACACCAGATCGTCCCGCGCGCTGATGATCCAGCGCAACGAAATCGCTTGTGCCGCGGATTTGGTGATGGTTTCGGCGGTGGCAGCCATGACGAAGTTTGGTCTCTGGGCTGGCGGCATTCTATCATCGGACGACCGAATGTTCCGAAGCACTTGACCAATCATGAACAAACAACTCTTCCAAGCGCATCCGTGGCATGGTGTGAGTCCCGGACCGAAAACGCCTGAACTGATCAACGCTTACATCGAGATCGTTCCTACCGATGCAGTGAAATACGAACTCGATAAGGCATCAGGCCACCTCCGTGTGGATCGCCCGCAGCGTTTCTCATCGATGTGCCCAACGCTTTACGGTTTTATTCCGCAGACGTATTGCGGGAGCGAAGTTGCTGAACTGGTTGAACGCCGCACCGGTCTGACCGGTATCGAAGGCGACAAAGATCCCATGGACATCTGCGTTCTGTCAGAGAAGACCTTCGCGCATGGCAGTTTCTTTTTGCGTGCGCGACCGATTGGCGGGTTGCGGATGATCGACGGCCGGCAAGCTGACGACAAGATAATCGCGGTGCTCGAAGACGATCTCGCCTATGGCCGCATTCTCGAAGTCGACGATGTGCCGCAGGGACTAGTCGATCGTTTGAAGCATTACTTTCTCAGTTACAAACAACTGCCGGATGACGAACCGAAGAAAGTCGAGATCACACACGTTTACGATCGCGCCGAAGCACTGGATGTGATTGGTCGCAGCTTGCGTGATTACATGAGTGTGTTTAGCGGCGTATAAAAGTTTTCCTGGATCCCGCAGCGGGGACATATTAAACCGCTGTGGGCTTGGTCTACCCACCTCGCGAGAGGCGGTGGCTGGGGTTTGCTGACGGTGTGGTTGTGCCGGTCTTGTCGCTTTCGTTCGGCAGTTGCCGAACTACAGTGTTTACACAGCCAGCCGTACCCCAGGTTGAAGAAGTGAGTCGTCTGATGCATGTTCTAAATTGAAATCACCTCGACTCCATCAGGCGCACCGGCACCGACATCCGCCTTCCATCTCGCCAGATCTGCACTTGCACTACTTCGCCGATCTGATGCTTGTCGAGAACGCGGAACAGATCGTCTGAATTAGTAACCTTGTCGTTGTCGATGCCGATGATGATATCGCCGAGTTCATAGTCGCCGGCTGCGGTCGGCTGCATTCCGCGCAACCCTGCCGACGCCGCACCACTACCGCGCGCAACCTGGATGATCAAAACGCCGTCGGAAACGGGAAGATCAACCTGATTACGAAATGCGGCCACGTCGCGTGTGCTGATGCCGAGCTTCGGTCGCGGCACCTGCCCGTACTTCAAAATCTGCGGCACGACACGTTTGGCGATACCCACTGGAACCGCGAAACCAACACCCGCCGAAATACCCGACGGGGAAAGGATCTGCGAATTGATGCCGATCATTCGGCCGCGCGAATCGAGTAACGGTCCACCCGAATTACCGGGATTGATCGAAGCGTCGGTCTGAATGGCGCCTTCAATCAGCCGATTGTTACGCGCGCGGATCGGTCGTTGTAGACCACTGATAACGCCAGTAGTCAACGTGCGGTCCAAACCGAACGGATTTCCGATCGCCAGGACCTTTTGTCCGACGACCAGCTTTTCTGAATCACCGAGTGGAATCACGGTCAGTGGTCCAGCGGGTTTTTCAGTTAAACGAATCACTGCAAGATCCGTATCCGGATCGCCACCAACAACCGTGGCCGGATAGTCTTTCTTTCCGCCCATGCTGACGGAAAGCTGTTGCGCGCCTTCGATGACGTGATAGTTGGTAAGAATATTTCCTTCCTGGTCCAATATTGAACCCGAACCGGAGCCTTCCTGTTGTTCGACGAATCCGAAGAAGTCGCGTGCGTAGGAAGTTGAATGAATGAATACGACGCCGGGACTAAGCGTGCGATAAACCTCGATATTGTTTTGTTCGTCAGTTGCACTCGAAGGATCAGTGATGCCGGCCGGCGGAGTTTCTGTGAATGCAGCTTCGGAAGGCTGAAGACGATTGTTAATACGATCGACGATGGTAACGATACCTGCGGCGAACAAAGCTGAAATAAGGGCGATCAAAAGCACTTGGCGTGTGGAAAGTCTGTACATAAACCCTCTTCCCTCTCGAAATCTTTTTTGCAGCGTTGCGAGCATGGCGCTAGGATGCCTTTCGGCCGGGCGGCCGTTGTCGTTTCGTTCCGTTCTCAAAATGGGCCAGGGCGAACACAACTTTAAAACCAGAGTGCCTTTGGCTGCAATACCGCAGGATTATGTACTGGTAACGCGGGCGGCGGGTTTCGTCGGGGATTTAACTTTTTAGCAAAACAACGAAACGAATTGAAACGGCAAGCTGCCGAGATACGCGAGTGCGAGCACGGGACCGTGCCATCCTAACGCAAAACAACCTGTCGCAGCGTGTACTATCATCAAGCCGAGATACACGACGAGCACAGCAGACAAACCACGTCTTGCAAGTGCTAAGTGAGAGCAACGATACAGAACGTAAGCGGCGAAAGCGCCGATGGCGAGCTTAAAGACCAGGAAAACTCCGTCGCCGTGCGAGAGCAGAATGGCCATGAATGCATTTCCCTCGCTGGCGACATTTAGGTGAACCCAGATTAACGTGAGTTGGGCGTCGAGCCAGTTAAGACCAAACAACAGCAGGCATTTGGAAAGTGTGCCCATGGTTACACTGGTGGCGCTTAACGTTGTTAAACCTCCGTGCTATTACGCCAGAACCCCGAAACCCTGTTGGCTCCGGGGTTCATGACGTCACGGGAGGAACGAGCTCGTCCTTATGCTTTAAGAAGACGGGGAATTATACCGCGTTTCCACAGAGTATGAGCATTTCGATTGCAGATGCATTGAAAGAAGCGACAGCGGCGCTGGATCGTGCCGGTGTTGCGGACGCACGTCGCGAGGCAAGTTCGTTGCTGTCGCACGTTGTGGATCGAGATCGTACTTTTTTGATCAGCCATGCCGAGGATCAACTCGATGACGCTCAGTTGCAACGTTTCGAAGAAATTGTTGTGCGTCGCGGGACCGGTGAGCCGGCGCAATACATCACCGGAATGCAGGATTTTTTTGGACGCTCATTTCGCGTAACGCCTGACGTGTTGATCCCGCGGCCTGAAACGGAACTGCTCGTGGAAGCGGCGTTGCAAGTGATGAACGGCAATGCTGCGATTTGTGATGTGGGAACCGGATCGGGTTGTATTGCGATCACGCTGCTGTGTGAAAGAACTGATGTGCGTGCGGTTGCGCTTGACGTGTCAGAAGCGGCGCTTGAAGTTGCGCGAGAAAACGTTCGGCCCTACTCAGTTGAGGAAAGGATTCAGTTAAAGGTTTCGGATCTATTTTCTGCTTGCGATTCGAGCACTGAGCAGTTTGATTTAATAATTTCAAACCCCCCT
>DASZDV010000521.1:0-2311 GCA_035941575.1 Pyrinomonadaceae bacterium | reverse complement strand
AGCAGGCGAACTCAACCTGCGTGTTTTCTTCGAACGCGCCAAATCGCGCCGCGAACTCGTGCTGGCGTTTTTGTCGGTGTTGGAATTAGTGCGGACCACGGAAGTGAGATTATTTCAGCGTGAAACGTTCGGCGATATCATTGCACGTGCGGCAGGCTAAATAGATGACAACTAACGAAGAGAGCGCGAATCACGAGAAGGTCCAAACTGCCGGTGAACCGGCGGCGAATGAGGTCGATGAGGCGGCGCTAAATGAAGAGGCGAGCCGCGAACTCGAAGCAATGGTCGCCGAGGCTGAGGCGGCGGTGGGTTCATCCGGAACAACTGCACCCGGCTCGACTGATGACGACGACGCACTACTCTCCGCACCACAAAGCCAGGCGGAACGATCCGCCGTAATCGAAGCATTGATCTTTGTTTCAGACGAACCACTCAGCGCGAAGACGATCGCCGAAGTCCTCAAGGAAGACAAGGAAGTCATCAGTGAAGCGCTCGCCGCGTTGGTCCAGGAGTTCAACGGCCGTCAGAGTGGCCTACAGTTGCGTGAGGTTGCCGGAGGTTGGCAGTTTGCGACGCGGCCTCAGTACCACGAGCACGTTCGAGCTTTCTTAAAAACGCGACCAAGCGCGAAGCTGACGATCGCGTCGCTCGAAACGTTGGCTGTAATCGCGTACCGACAACCAATCACCGTACCCGAGATCCTCGAAATACGCGGCGTGCAATCACCTTCAGCAATCAAAACTCTTCTCGACAAAAAACTGATTGTGGCCAAAGGTCGCAAAGAAACTGTCGGCAGGCCGATGATGTACGGCACTTCCAAAGATTTCCTGCTGCAATTTGGACTAAAGGATCTGACGGAGTTGCCGAGCGTTGAAGACTTTCACGATCTAAGCGGGGGATCTTGAGCGACGTGGCCGCGCGATTATGGAGCAGCGTCTGCAAAAACTTATTGCTACCGCAGGCATTGCCTCGCGCCGTCACGCCGAAGAACTAATCGTCGCCGGCCGTGTGACAGTCAACGGTGAAGTCGTCAAAGAACTCGGCACTAAAGCCGACCCCGAACGCGATCACATCAAAGTAAACGGCAAGCTGATCAATCCTCAACTCGCTGCGCGCGACAAAGTTTACGTTCTCCTAAACAAACCCCGTGGCTATCTCTCGAGTGTTTCGGATCCCGAGGGCCGTCCGCTCGTTACCGAACTGCTGCCGCCTTCTTTGGGACGCATTCATCCAGTCGGGCGTTTGGATTTCAACACTGAAGGTCTACTGTTGCTCACAAACGACGGCGACTTTACGAATTACGTGACCGCCGCGCGCAATCGCGTCGAGAAGGTGTACGAGGTTAAAGTTAAGGGTGTACCGCCTGACGGCGCGATCAACCGGTTGCGGAAAGGAGTTGTTCTGGAAGACGGCACGCGCACCGCAGCGGCGAAGATTACAAAGACGGGTGAGACGAAGACGAATACGTGGTACGAAGTGCGGCTTCACCAGGGACGTAATCAACAAGTGCGGCGCATGTTTGAGATGATTGGTCATTCTGTGTTGAAGTTGCGGCGTGTGCGGATTGGCTTTCTCACCGACGAGAAATTGAAACCGGGTCATTGGCGGTTTCTTTCGGCTGGAGAAGCCGCGCGTTTGATGAAGCCTCAGGACAAGGGAAGACGGGTTTAACCGATATGCATTTCGAATTAACCGAAGAACAACAACAGGTGAAGTTCAGTGTGCGCGAGTTTGCTGAGTCGGAGATTGCGCCTCATGTGATGGAGTGGGACGAGAGCCAGCATTTTCCGATTGAGTTAAAGCCCAAGTTGGCTGAGTTGGGTTTGCTCGGTGTCATTTTTCCTGAGGAGTACGGCGGCGCCGGCATGGGTTATGTCGAATACGCGACCATCATTGAAGAGCTTTCGCGCGTGGACGGGTCGGTCGGGATTTCAGTAGCCGCCCACAACTCGCTCTGCTCAAATCACATTTACAAGTATGGCAGCGAAGAACAACGAAAGAAATATCTCGTGCCGCTTGCGAGTGGCGAACATCTCGGCGCCTGGGGACTGACGGAACCAAGCGCCGGTTCGGACGCTTCCGGCACGAAGTCAACTGCTGTGCGCTCGGACGGCGGTTGGATCGTCAACGGCTCCAAGAACTTCATCACTCATGCAATTCACGGCGACACGTGCGTCGCGATGGCGGTAACCGACAAAGCGAAGCGAAGCAAAGGCATCTCCGCGTTCATCTTCGAAAAGGGAATGCAGGGCTTTTCTCCGTCGAAGAAAGAGAACAAGCTCGGACTGCGTGCTTCGGAAACTGCAAGCGT
>DASZDV010000520.1:0-3591 GCA_035941575.1 Pyrinomonadaceae bacterium | reverse complement strand
CTTTCAGAAACTCGTCAGGCGATTCGCCCGGCAGCAGCCGAACGTCGATATTACACGTCGCCGACACCGGGATCACGTTCGTCTGTTTGCTGCCGCTAAGCATCGTGATTGAAATCGTGTTGCGCAGTAAAAAGTTGTACTCGCGTTGGCTGGTTAACGACTTCGCGAAAGCCGGATCTTTCAGCGACTCTCGAATGTTTGCAAACTGCGAACGGATTGGCTCCTGCTGCAACGGAGCGATGTCTTTAAAATACTTTTCCACGGCCGGCAACAACTTGACTGGCGTTTCCCAATCAAGAATGCGCGACATCGCGCGTATCAGCCTGTTTGTAGCTGAATCAGCAACTGGTCGAGAACCGTGCCCGGGCAGACCGGTCGCCGTCAGTCTCAACCAGAATGGCGCCTTCTCCGCGACGTCAACCCCGACAATTCTCACTGCGCCGTCCTGAAGAAGATTATCGCCACCTTCGGTCAGCAGGTACTCAGCATTCTTAAACAGGTCCGACTTGTTCGCGATCATCCAAAGCGAACCTTCATCATTCACCTCTTCATCGGCCGTGCCGAGGAAGATGACGTCGCGTGAAAGCGGTGGTCCTTCCTGCTTCAACAGGATCATGGTCATCAGATGGAGGAGACCTTCACCCTTCATGTCCAACGCGCCGCGCCCATAGATGTAACCGTTGCGAATGACAGCAGCGAACGGATCCACTTCCCACGACGCGGGCTCAGCCGTGACCACGTCGGTGTGGCTTAAGAGGATTATTGGCCGCTTGGAACCATTTCCTTTCAAGCGTGCGATGATGTTCGCGCGGCCGGGCTTGTACTCGAATACCTCACTCTCGATACCGTATTGATCGAAGATCCGTTTGAAAAAGTTTGTCGCTTGAATTTCGTTGCCGGGTGGATTCGACGTGTCGATGCGCAGATACTGCTGCATCAAGTCGACCGCCATGTCCTGATAACGTGGCCAATCAATTCCCGTTGCATGCTGCGTTTCAAAGTGGCTGACTTCGAGTTCCGCTACGACCGGCACATGGTCCGACGCGAGAGTTTCAATCACTCGCGCTTTCCTGGCGCGCACGCCTTTTCCGTGAAAGATATGATCGATCCGCTTTACAGGTTTGTCAGCCGGATAACTAAACCCGTCGCCTTTCGCGCCGCTCGTGATCCATGCGTCGTCAAACCTCGTGCGCATCAGTTGATACGCGCTGCCGGACGGCACGTCGTTCAGATCTGCCACTACAATCAGCGGACCCTTGATGTTTGTTAACTGCCGCAACAACTGCTCAGTCTCAAACAGCCGGCCGTCTTCAAACTGGTAGTCCAGGTGTGTGGTTACGAACGTTAGTGGCTTGTGGTCCAACTCGACTTCGATGAGCAACATCCCGCGCCGTTCTGCTTCGCGTTTGTTTTCAAACATGCGGTGAACGCTGCGTTTGATTGGCAGTCGCGACAGGATCGCTACGCCGTACTTTCCACCCTGGTAGTCGAGATTGGGAGCGAATGCGTATTGCATTCGCGTCATCGCCGCGAGCTCGGCGATCTCATCTTTGCCTTCAGTGCGTTTTACGCCGCGGTCCACCTCCTGCAAGCCAACGAGGTCGGGCCGCTCGCGATTGATTACGTCGGCAATGCGTTGTAGATCGAGTTTCTTGTCCATTCCGACGCCCACGTGAATGTTGTACGTCATCACGCGGAGAGTTTTTTTGGCGGAGACTGCCGACGCTGAAAAACTGAGAATAGCGCAGGCAACAACTACCAGCGGACCAATCCGTAAAAGCAGTCGAATCATACGTTAGCGAAAAATTCCTTTGGAATTTTCGGGCAGCGGATCTTAACATGAGTGCGTGCTCCCCTGGCTTGTCATGTTCTTCGCCGCCTTCACTGCGGGCGCAATCAATTCCATTGCCGGGGGCGGAACCTTAATCACGTTTCCAGTTCTGATCTGGCTCGGGCTCGATCCGAAAGTCGCAAACGGAACGAGTACCGTGGCTCTCTGGCCCGGTCTTTTCGGCGGACTTTTCGGTTATCGTCGCGAACTCGAAAACAGTTCTCCCATACTCATTCGCCTTGGTCTAACGAGTATTGTCGGCGGCGCGGTCGGCGCCTGGCTCCTCATCTTGACGCCCTCGCCGGTGTTTGCGAAGCAGGTACCGTTTCTGATTCTGTTTGCGACGCTGTTGTTCATGGCGAATGGGCCAATCAATAAGCGGCTGCGCCTTGGCTCTTTGGAGGACCGACCGACGAAACTCTGGTGGACCGGAGCGATAGTTTTTCAATTCTTCTCGGCGATCTATGGTGGTTATTTCGGCGCGGGCAACGGCATTCTGATGCTTGCGGCGATGGGTCTGCTCGGTCTGAACGAGCTGCATCGCGCAAACGGAATCAAAAACTTTCTCGGGATCTGCATCAACAGTATTGCTGTCTTGAGTTTTTCGCTGGCGGGTTTGGTTGTGTGGCGTGATGCGCTCGTGATGGCCTGCGGCGCGTTAGCGGGTGGTTACTTTGGGGCGAGTATGGCGGTGCGCATTGGTCAGGTTTGGGTGCGCAGAGGCGTGATTGCGATCGGATTCATAATTTTCGTCGCCATGGTGTGGAAACTGCGCCAATGAAAAGTGCCGTGCTGTCCCGGAAGAATGCGAAACTGCCGCGTGAGTTCTACACGCGCCCAGACGTACTCACGGTGGCCCGTGAGCTGTTGGGAAAGCTCTTAGTGGTTCCAACTGCTAATGGTCAGCGGGTTTCCGGAATGATCGTCGAGGTTGAAGCTTACCGTGGGCCGGAAGATCGTGCTTCGCATGCATTCGGCGGACGAAGAACGCGAAGGACGGAGACGATGTATGGTGAAGGTGGCGTTGCGTACGTCTACTTCGTTTACGGCATGTACTATCAGTTCAACGTAGTCAGCAATGTCGCCGATATTCCGCACGCAATCCTTGTACGCGCACTTCAACCGGTTGAAGGTATCGAGCTAATGCGCGAGCGCCGGCACCAACATCCCGATCACAATCTCACGAATGGACCAGGCAAACTCTGCATCGCGCTCGGAATCGATCGCGCCCTCGACGCCGCGGATCTTCTCGGCGACCGTGTCTGGCTCGAAGAGTACGAATCGGTTTCTCCGCGCCGCATCGCCCGCGGCCCGCGCATCGGTATCGACTACGCTCAGGAATGGATCTCCAAACCCTGGCGCTTCTGGATCAAGAACAACTCGTACGTTAGCCGCCAAAAGTGAGATATCATCGGCGGCGGAGGTCAATTCTCATGCGAATACACTCACGACAAATCCCGCGAAAAATCCTTAGTCTCGCACTTCTCTTCTCCATCATTGCGGCGCCGCTCTACACAACACTCGCAGCCGACTTCAAGCGCGAGGTGATCTACCAAATCATCACTGACCGCTTCTTCGACGGCAGCACCAGCAACAACAATCCGCCACAGAGTTCCGGGCTCTACGACTCAACAAAAACCAATTGGCGCGCTTACTGGGGTGGCGATCTCGCTGGTATTCAGCAGAAAATGTCGTACCTCGCGGGGATGGGCGTGACCGCGATCTGGATCTCACCGCCAGTCGATAACCTGAACACGAAC
>DASZDV010000519.1:0-11656 GCA_035941575.1 Pyrinomonadaceae bacterium | reverse complement strand
CCAATCGAGTTTGTAGTGTAAGTATCGAAGATAGGTTGAAAAGTCGTGCCGTTGTTGGTGGACTTCCAGAGGCCGTTGGTCGCAAACGCCACATAGATGATGTAAGGGTTCTGTTCGACCGCTGTGATGTCGTCGATGCGTCCGCCCATGCTGGCGGGTCCGATGCTGCGAAAAACGAAACGCTTCAGCATCGGATCGGTGGACCAGTTGATCGGTGTGGGAGTCGGACTGGGGCTGGGAGTCGCTCGTGGACTCTGCGCGGCAGCCGGACCGGGCGCTGGTGTTTGAGAAGGAGTTTGGTTCTGTGAATAGACGGTGACGGTGGTAAAGACAACCGCGAAAACAATTACGACGAGGAGGCCGAAATCGTAAACGGAGCGCGACCGGTCTTTCATACGAAAGTGTCCTTTCATATTCAGTTGTTGAAACTAAAAACTACGTGGGATAGAACGACCGTAATCTGTGTCATCCGTGGTTCTCTGACAAAAACCACAACACAGATCACACGGATAAGAAGTGCTTTAACCCTGCCAGACGCCCTTACGCGCGTTGTCTGCCAGCCGTTTCGCATCCGGCAACGCTTCGAGCGCGCGCAGAACCTGCGCGTCGCTGTCGAGCAACACACGCGCGCCGGCATCATTCGAAAAGGCCGCAGTGATGATCTCCTGGCGCAATCTTAGCTTCGCGAATTCGAGCTCTTCGTCGATCTGCGCGGGTTGGACCTGATTGTCCGGCTGCGTGCGAACAAAATTGCGAAACGCATCGACGACGCGCTCCGTGATGGCCAAATCAGTCGGCTTCACGTTCTTGCCGTACTGCACCTTATCAACTTTGTACGACTCAAGACCCGGAACAACTCCCGCCGCTAACTGGCGCGTGAAATGAAACGCGGCCTCGGCAATGCGCAGGCGCACGGGCGTGTGCGCCGGCTCTTTAACTTCAATGTCGGGCGTGATACCTCCTCCACCGTAGAACACACGACCGACTGCTGTTTGCACTGCTGGTCCACTGTGTGGATGCGGCGTCGGCGAAGCCAGGGCAAGCGGCGACTCTAAATTGCGTGGCCCGGGCGGCGGCGGTGTGTCCGATGGATCGTGACGCGTGTAGTAGTCGTAAAGCGAGCCGCTCGAATAATCGCGCTGTAACGAGCGCCCGTACGGCGTGTAGTAACGCGCTGTCGTTAACGTCAAACCAGTATTGAACGGCAATTGGAAGACGCGCTGCACGAGTCCTTTGCCAAAACTCGTTTCACCAACTATCAGCCCGCGACCGTGATCCTGAATCGCGCCCGCAACGATCTCCGAAGCTGAAGCGCTGTTCCGATTGATCAGGATTACGAGCGGCAGCGTCGCAGGATCCGCTCCGGTCGATTTGTAAATGAATGGCTGGCTGTACTCCGTCCGGCCCTTCACCGAAACGACGACCTGCCCACGCGGCAAGAACTCGCTCGCGACTTCAATCGCCTGATCGAGCAACCCTCCGGGATTACCGCGCAAGTCGAGAACCAACTGCCGCATCCCCTGCTCTTCCAGACGCTTCATCGCCTTCGCCAACTCTTCATCGCTCGAACGCTGAAAGCCGCCGGTGAGTCCGATGTAACCGGTGCCGGGTCGAATGATGTAAGCGTTGCGAATCGTAAGTAACGGCACAGCGTCGCGAACGATTGTGAAGTACAGCGGCGCTTCAGAACCGGCGCGCTCGACTTTCAAAGTTACGGGCTCGCCCAATGCACCGCGAACGTTCTTCGAAACCTGTTCACTGGACCACTCGCGCGCGTCCTTGCCGTCCACTTCCAGGATCCGATCGCCGTACCTCAAGCCAAGCTTCGCGGCCGGCGTTCCCTCAACAGCCGATTGAACGTAGACGCCATCTCGATGCTGTACGATGGTGACGCCGATGCCGTAGAAACGGGAGTCCTGGTCCTCTTTCAGTTTTTTGAATTCGCTGTAGGGAAAGTACGCGGAATGCGGATCGAGCGTTGAAAGCATGCCCTGGATTGCGGCCTGCGTGGCCTTCTCGTGATCGATGTCGCCGGAATAGTTGGAAGTTATGGTGGAAACCGCTTCGTTGTAGTCGTGCTCGATCTCGTCGGCAACTCGATATGAGTTTTTCGCCCCCGCCGAGGTCAGACCGCTGAATCGTCTGGCGCTGCCGATTGTCCCGCCAAGTATCGCTGCCACGAGGATGACGGCCGTGGCAGTGATGGCGAATCTTCGGCTGATAGCCTTGGGTCGGTAGTTCTTAAACTCGTGAGCAACTTCCACACTCGAAATATAACACACACGTTTAAGGCGCGGCGACTTGCCCGCCCGCGAAAAAATTCGGTGTAATATTGCGGATGGGCATCTTAATGTCTGCGTCTCTCTCAGTCATTATTCCTGCTTACAACGAAGTCGACCGCTTAGGCACAACCCTGACGGCGGTCGTAAACTATTTGCGCCAAAGCTGGTCCGACGCGGAAGTGATCGTCGTCGATGACGGCTCCACTGACGGAACTGCCGCTCTGGCCCGCGAGATCTTCAACAACAGCGGCAGTCTCCGGACCTCAGTCATCAGCTACAAATCCAACCTCGGAAAAGGAAGGGCCGTCAGGCTCGGCCTGCTTGCCGGGCGCGGTGACGTGGCACTCTTTTCCGACGCCGACCTTTCGACGCCGATCAGCGAAGCTCCGAAACTGGTCGAGCCGATTATTAATGGTGAGTTTGACGTGACGATTGGTTCGCGCGCGCTGGATCGAGGATTGATCGGCACCCATCAATCGTGGCGACGCGAACAAGCCGGCAGAGTCTTCAACCTCGCTGTGCGGCTCGCGACCGGGTTGCCATTCTGGGACACACAGTGTGGCTTCAAAGCCTTTCGCATGAGCGTCTGCCGGCCGCTGGTGGAATCGGCGACCGTCGATCGGTTTGGTTTTGACGTTGAGCTGCTGTATCTCGCTTTTCGCGCAGGGTTGAGAATGAAGGAAGTGCCTGTCCGTTGGGATCACAACGAAGGCAGCAAAGTGAGCCTGGGAAGCGACAGTTTCCGGATGCTGAATGAAGTTGTATTGATTCGCCAGCAGGCGCGGCGCGGGGTTTATGATGCGGCGCTGAGGGCCGTGCGCGACCTGAAACAATAAGTCCTGAGGACTTATGAGACGTGCCGGACCTATAATTCACCCATGACGGCTCGCCTCAACATCAACATCGATCATGTCGCCACTGTGCGCCAGGCGCGGCGCGCTCCCGAACCAAGCGTGATCGCCGCTGCGATGGCGAGCGAACAGGCCGGCGCTGACGGCATCACTGTCCACCTGCGCGGCGACCGCCGCCACATTCAGGATCTCGACATTCGACTGCTTCGCGATTCAGTCACCACCTACCTCAACCTCGAAATGGCTGCGACGGACGAGATGTTGGAAATCGCACTGCAAACGGAGCCTGACGCCGTCACACTCGTTGCAGAACGACCAAATGAGATCACTACTGAAGGCGGACTCGACGCGAAGTCAAACGCGAGTGTCGTAGGCGCGGCGGTGGACCGTTTGCGCGAAGCGAACATACTTCCCAGTTTGTTTATCGATCCTGATCCCGCGCAGATCGAAGTCGCGAAACAACTCGGCGCGCAGCAGGTTGAACTGTGCACAGCAGCCTACGCTGAAGCGACGCTTGGCGGCCGTGGCATTCACGGCGAAGGCGCTGAGCGTGCAACTCGGGAACTTCAAAGATTGCGTGAAGGCGCAGAACTCGCGCTACGACTCGGACTAAACGTCGCTGCGGGTCACGGACTGACTTATCGAAACGTGCGTGCGCTGGCGAGGATCCCTGAGATCACGGAGTTCAACATCGGACACAACATCATTGCGCGCGCAATCTTTGTTGGTTTACCGGAAGCCGTGAGAGAAATGAAAGCGGCTATAGCGGTGGAATAGGACCTCTAGGACCTATTTGCTTGTTGCAAGCTGCAAGCGCACGACCGATCTTTCCAACTTCGCCCGCGCAACTTCGAAGTCTTCTTCCGTTCCACTCCACGTGTTCAGCTGTTTTTCGAGACGCTCTCGTGAAAGCCTCGCGCGGGCTGCGTCGATCTCATCGGGCCGCTCAGCTACTTCAGCCAGCACCGAAACATGATCGTCTCGCACTTCCACGAAGCCACCTGACACGTGAAGCGAAAAATTCTTTCCGTCCTGAGCGTACGTGAGCACACCTGTTTGAAGTTGTGAGATCAGCGGCGTGTGTCCCGGCAAAATTCCCAGTTCACCGCCCAGTCCAGGTACGGTGACCATTTCGACTGACTCCGCGAGCACACGCCGTTCAGGTGTGACAACTTCGAGTTCGATCTTCTCCGCCATAGTTGAGTTTATTGGGCGAACGTCTTCGCTTTTTCGATTGCTTCTTCAATAGTGCCGACCATGAAGAACGCCTGCTCGGGAAGATCGTCGTGTTTACCGTCGACGAGTTCGCGGAAACCACGGACGGTGTCTTCGAGTTTGACGTACTTACCTTCGAGACCGGTGAACTGAGCGGCGACGAAGAACGGCTGCGAGAAGAACTTCTGGATTTTGCGCGCTCGCGAAACGACCAGCTTGTCTTCGTCGGAGAGTTCATCGAGACCAAGAATCGCGATGATGTCCTGAAGATCTTTGTAACGCTGCAACACGCGCTTCACGTCCTGCGCGGTGTCGTAGTGTTCCTGACCAATGACGCGCGGATCGAGAATGCGTGACGAAGAAGCCAGCGGGTCGACCGCGGGATAGATGCCGAGTTCCACGATCTGTCGCGAAAGCGCAGTGACCGCGTCGAGGTGCGCGAATGTTGTCGCCGGCGCCGGATCGGTATAGTCGTCGGCGGGCACGTACACAGCTTGAATCGAAGTGACCGAACCAGTTTTTGTTGACGTGATGCGTTCCTGCATTTCGCCCATCTCGGTGGCGAGGTTTGGTTGATAACCCACCGCCGAAGGCATACGGCCGAGAAGTGCGGACACTTCCGAACCTGCTTGCGTGAAGCGAAAGATGTTGTCGATGAAGAGCAGCACGTCGAGACCCTGGTCGCGGAAGTATTCGGCGACCGTCAGTCCTGACAGCGCGACGCGCAGACGAGCGCCGGGCGGTTCTGTCATCTGTCCATAGATGAGCGCCACCTTCGATTGACCGATGGCGTTCATGTCAACCTTCGTCAGATCAAACTTGCCGGTGTCGTGAAAGTTCTTATTGAACGCGTCGCCAAACTGAATAACCTGCGACTCAACCATTTCGCGGAGGAGGTCGTTTCCTTCGCGGGTGCGTTCACCCACGCCCGCGAACACTGAGAAGCCCGAGCGCGCTTTCGCGATGTTGTTGATCAACTCCATCACGATAACTGTCTTGCCGACGCCCGCGCCGCCGAACAGTCCGATCTTGCCGCCACGGAGAAACGGTTGAATGAGGTCGATGACCTTGATGCCCGTTTCAAACATCTGGAGTTCTGTCGATTGCTCTTCGAATGTCGGAGCGTGACGATGGATCGGATAGCGCTTGTCGTGTTTCACCGGGCCGAGTGTGTCCACCGGTTCACCAATGACGTTCAAGACGCGACCGAGTGTGCCTTCACCGACGGGCATCGTGATTGGACCGCCGGTGTCGATGGCTTGCATGCCGCGCACCATGCCGTCCGTTGGCAGCATTGAAACGGTGCGCACGCGTCCCTCGCCGAGGTGCTGCTGCACTTCCGCAATCACGTCGATCTTAGTGGGCACGTCAAAGCCGTCAGAGACAACTCGAAGTGCCTGGTAAATCGGCGGCAGGTACCCTCCGTGAAACTCGACGTCGAGCACCGGACCAATGATCTGCACGACTTTGCCAACGTGGTGCCCGTCGGCGGTGACGTTTCCATTAGGCGTAGACATACTGTCCTTGAACTCCTCTTTCGACCCTATAAAGGCGAACAAAACTGGCAGGTTTAAGAGCGGGACAAGATAACACAGCGCTTTAACCCGCGCAAAATCGGTCCTATAAGTCCTATGCGCCTACTTGTGAAACCTTACTTGTACTAGTATCGTAGTACAACTACGAGATGGCCGAAATCTTCTCATTGAGCCCTTCGCACCCCATGCCGCTGTACGCGCAACTGACGCGCGCGATCCGTTTTGCGATCGCCACCGGCAAACTCGGGGTCGGGGAACAGCTGCCAACTGTGCGGCAGTTAGCAGTCGAACTGCGCGTGAATGCCAACACTGTGGCGAAGGTTTACGCCGAGTTGGAACGCTCGGGCATCCTCGAAACAAGAAGAGGCGTGGGAACGTTTGTGAGCGCCCGCCATTTCGCCGCACATCATCGGGACGAACACGAAAAACACCTGGCCGAACTAGTCGATCGGTTTGTCGAAGAGGCCGGCGCCATGGGTTTTTCAATCGATGACGTGCTGGATCAACTTCAAAGCCGGCGCAAAAAGGAGACGAAGAAAAATGTCTAGCCCTATGACGAGCCTGACTCAAACGCGGAGTAATCTACCGTCGGTGGATACGCCCCGAATTAACATCGTTTCAGCCGTATCTTTTCTCGTGCCGATCCTGCTCGGTGGCCTTGCGACTTGGGCGACATTCAATTTCGTGCCGCTAATAGCTGCCGTAATTCTCGGTTTGCTGCTGGCGCAGTCGCCAAAGATTGCTCGCCAGTGGGAACGGGCAGTTGTGCTGCGGCTCGGACGGTACGTCGGGCTTCGTGGTCCAGGTTTATTTTGGATCATTCCGTTTGTCGACACTGTTTCAGCGTGGGTGGACCAACGTGTGATCACAACCAGCTTCGCGGCTGAAGAGACGCTGACGTCGGACACTGTTCCGGTGAACGTTGACGCGGTGCTTTTCTGGATGGTCTACGATCCGGAGAAAGCGGCGCTCGAAGTGCAGAATTACCCGCAAGCCGTTGGCTGGGCAGCGCAAACAGCATTGCGCGACATCATCGGCCGAACCTCGTTGACCGATCTCCTGCGTGGTCGCGAGCGGATTGAAGAGGACTTGCAACAGTTGATTGACGAGCGTTCAAATCCCTGGGGTGTGACGGTGCAGTCAGTTGAGATGCGCGACGTGATCATTCCGCCGGCCTTGCAGGACGCGATGTCACGCGAAGCACAGGCTGCGCGTGAGAAACAGGCGAGGATCATTCTGGGCCAGGCGGAAGTGGAGATCGCCCACTCGTTTGAGACAGCCGCGAAGTCTTATCGGGACAATCCCACGGCGCTTCACCTGCGTGCAATGAACATGTTGTATGAAGGTTTGAAGGAGAAGGGTGCGTTGATGCTCGTGCCGAGCAGCGCGGTTGAATCCATGGGAATGGGAGGATTGCTGGGTGCTGCGGCGCTGCGACAGCAGACTCTAACCGGCAGCGATGACGTGCCTGAATAGGACCGATTGGTCCTATTCACACCTCTCGCTAGCGCTCGGGATCGATGCGGATCTTCATGCGCTGTAGCACCTGTAGATCTTCTTCAGTGAGATTGAGGTTTGCGGCTTCGCTCTCGTCGTCCTCGTCCCCCGCGTGAGGCCGCAACCCAATTTCGAGACGCAGAGTCAACTCCATCTCATAACCTGCTTCTCGCAGACGCTCAATTGCGTCGGCCACCTTAGTCGAATTCTCGACTGACTCGTTGATCGCGCTGCCAATTTCGCGAACTATCTCTTTTGCTTCGTCATCGATTTCCAAAGTGCTGGTATGCTACGCCAGTCATTGTCGATTGCCAACTGCCAATTGCCAATTTGTTTCAAGCGGGTGCCGGAAACACAAAATCGGCAATCGGCAATTGACAATCGACAATGATAGACTCTTGAAACATGTTCGGAACCATCGGCATTCTAACCGGCGGCGGTGACGCACCGGGTCTCAACGCCGTAATTCGTGCTGTCGTCAAAACGGGGACCTGCGAAAACGGCATGCGCGTCATCGGTATTGAAGACGGGTTCGAAGGACTGCTCGGCGCGACGAAAACTCGCCTGTTGTCACCAAGCGAAGTACGAGGACTTTTGCCGCGAGGTGGAACGATACTCGGCACTCGCAATCGCGGTTTCTTCATCGAACGCGCAAGAGACGGCGGCAAACGCAGCGTCGAAAGCGTTTACGAAGAAGCACTGTCCAACATCCGCGTACTCGGAATCGACGCGCTCGTAGTACTCGGCGGTGAAGGGACGCTCACGCTTGCGAATGAGTTTGACAAGCGCGGTATTCCGGTTTGTGGCGTTCCCAAAACCATCGATAACGATCTTGCCTGCACGGAACTCACGTTTGGGTTTGTCACGGCTCTCGATATCGCGACTGAAGCGTTGGATCGATTGCATACGACTGCCGAGTCGCACGATCGCGTGATGATTCTGGAGGTGATGGGCCGGCATGCGGGTTGGATCGCGCTTCATTCGGGCATCGCGGGCGGAGCGGACGTTATCCTGATCCCCGAGATACCGTTTTCGTTGCAGACAGTGGCGGATAAGATCCGTGCGCGAGATCTGGCCGGATCAAACTTTAGTATCATCGTCGTTGCGGAAGGAGCGCTTGAGATCGGTCACGATCTGGTCTACCAGGACCAGGGCGACGAACTGCACGCGCCACGTCTCGGTGGCATTGGTCAACACCTGCAACACGATCTGGAAGAATTAACAGGACGCGAAACGCGTTGCGTAGTTCTGGGCCACCTGCAACGCGGCGGGCGGCCGAATGCTTTCGACCGAATGCTGGCTACAAATTTCGGCTCGTGTGCCGTTCGTGCGTTGGCGAACGGAGAACACGGCGTCATGGTTGCTTTGCAGGCGGGAGACGTAGTGACCGTTCCGTTGACGGAGGCGATCAAGAATATTAAGACTGTGCCTCCAAACGGGCAGCTTGTGCGTACGGCGCGCGACACCGGGATTTCCTTTGGCGCTCCTGACGAAGCCAATTATCATAAGCCGCTGTAACAGCAGCGCAAACACGCGGCATAGGTCCTATAGGTCCAATACGACCTATTAAACCAAAGAGGTTAGAATCGTTGTCACAGGGAATTAAAGAGAAACTCCAGTCGGAACTCGACGAGCTGGAATCAGAACTGCGCATCCATCTGCCGAAGGAGATCAAGCGGGCGCTCGAGTTTGGCGACCTGCGCGAGAACTCGGAATACCGCGCCGCATTGGACCGGCAGAATGTCGTCAAGGCGCGTATCGTGGAACTGCGTCAAAGAATCAGTGAAATTGCCTCAATTGACCCAAATAAAGTTCCGCGCGACAAAGCTTCGTACGGTTCGACGCTCGTTCTTTACGATAGTGAAAAGGATGAAGAAGTCACTTACCGGCTGGTGACGCCGGAGGAAAGTGACCCGGCCCAGGGACTGATCTCGACCACTTCGCCCGTCGGGCGCAGCCTGATGGGAAAGCAGGAAGGCGACGAAGTCGTGGTACGAACGCCGGCCGGCGCCCGCAATTTCGAAATCCGGCAGCTCAGGACTCTGCACGATGAGCTGGCGGCGGGTTCAGAAGGGTAACGTTTCTGTGTAATCTATAGACTTCCGACGGTTTTTAGGCATAATCACATCCCGCTAGCGAGGAGAAACGTAACCTAACAAATGTTTGGGGCAAGTATTGGACGGGGAGCACAGCGGATTATCGATGCCATGGTGCGCTGGCTCGCCATGGGACACATCAATCCCAACATTTTGACTGTTATCGGCGTGGCTCTGAACGTCGGTTGCGGTCTTCTTTTTGGCTTGGGCTGGTTCTTCGCCGCCGGTATCGCGCTGGTGGTCGCCAATTTGTTTGACATGCTCGACGGCCAGGTGGCCCGCCTTTCGGGCCGGGTTACGCGTTTTGGCGGTTTTCTCGACTCGTCGTTGGACCGTCTGAGTGATATGGTGGTCTTTGTGGGCCTAATGGTCTTTTACGCCCGTGACCTCCCGTTTCATTCGACTCTTAACGTTTTTCTCGCGGGCGCCGGATTAATGGGCTCCGTTATGGTAAGCTACGCCAGCGCCAGGGCGGAAAGTTTAATTCCCAAGTGTGATGTAGGCTTTCTGCGCCGCCCGGAACGCGTTGTACTCTTTATTATCGGAGCGCTCAGCACTCATCCTGGTTCGAACAACTTCTTCGCCAATCGGATGCCTGCCGTTCTATGGGTTCTTGCGGTCGGCTCCTATTGGACCTTCGCGCACCGGATGTATCACACATGGCGCGAATTGAACCGCGTTGAGGCAAAAAGCGTAGAAGCCGAGGAGCCTTCGGCCGAGGCTCTGAATAGGTCCTATGGGACCAATAGGCCCTATACTGAAAGTCTTTCGAGGTAGAACCTTGACTATTTGTCCGTGCTGCGGCTTCAAATTTCACGGAGCCTTGAGCAGCGGTTGCAAACAATGCGGCGCACGTGCCGTCGGGGAGCCACTTCCCAAGCCTCCCTATGAACTGCCCTCCTACGGCCGGTCGTTAGCGCTCTCGATTAGCGGGTCGCTAGTCGTCCTCGTTTTCCTGGTGCAGACAATCATTGCGATGGTCCAGCGCAGAACTGGCTCGTTTGGTGTATGGTCGTGGGTCGCTGCCGCTGAGACTGCCGCGTGGCGTTTGAAGTGGATCTCCATCCCGGTGATGCTTGCTAGCCTCTGGTTGGGGGGAAAGATCTACCGCTCCATCCGAACACAGCCGGAACGATTTTGCGGTCTGAAATACGCTCGGCGTGGAATGTTCGCTTCGGCAACGATCGCTTTCCTGATTGCTCTACTAATCGGCGTAACAGTTCCGGCTCGCCTGCGCCAACGCGAACTTGCGAAAGAGGCGAAGATTCGCGCGGATTGGTACACCTTCGAAGCAGCAACACTCGAATTTCAACGCCGTTACCACACCTATCCTGCAGACCTCAGAGAACTGCGCGAACGCATTCCCGATCCTTACGGCACGCTTGCCGAAGCGCTCAGTACTCTGGATCCAAACGGCTATGAGCCCCACACAGACGTAGCGGCGGCAACAACCGAGAAGTCACGCTCGCTACGCGACCTTGGTTTCAGCAGAGTTTCTCTCTCGACTCCCGGTGACGACATCTCGCCAGGTGTATTGCCGTTTACGAACTTCAAATTGCGCATGCCCGGTGAAGATAAGATCCTGGGTAACGACGACGACTGGATCGGACGCGATGGCATGCTGGTGCGTTGGTCTGACGAGGCCAAAGGCGGCGTCGGCCGCTCAGTTTCAGCCGGAGCTCTGCAACCCTAGCGACGCATGTCGTTTCTCGATCGCTTCCGCCGTAAAACTGAAGATGAAGCCTCACGCATCGCCCGCCTCTCCAAAACCGGACGCATGACAGACGGGAACATCATCGATGCTGTCTCGGACCGCGACGGTAAGATCCTTGAAGTCACTTACACTTACATGCTGTCGGGAGTGCAGTACGAGTCCTCACAGGCTCTGAGCGACGCTCAGAAACAACACGATACAGACTACGCTCCCGGCAAACAGATCATCGTGCGCTACGATCCGCGGCAGCCTGCCAACTCAATTGTCGTTTGAACTTTGTTCTTTGTACTTTGTTCTTTGTGTTTCACGTAGCGTAGACTCTCGACTGAACTACAAAGTACAAAGCTCAAAGAACAAAGCTCCCAGATAAATGTTCCGCAAGGTCTTAATTGCTAACCGCGGTGAGATCGCCGTTCGCATTATTCGCGCTTGCCGCGAGTTGGGCCTATCTCCGGTCGCAGTCTAT
>DASZDV010000518.1:0-10233 GCA_035941575.1 Pyrinomonadaceae bacterium | reverse complement strand
AACGTTCGTTCGGATTTCAAGCTTGAATTCTAGTTAAGAAATGCTCTGCCGTCAAACGAGCCTAGCGGTGAAGTTCAAGGAGTACTTCGGGATGGCTGAACGCGACTCGCAGGAGGGTTTTTGCTGCGCCTGTAGGTTTGCGTCGGCCCTGTTCCCAATCTTGCAGCGTGCGCGCAGAAACCCCGAGCAGGCGGGCGAACTCTTGTTGTGAAAGCCCCACGCGGGAACGCGCTTCCGCCGCTTGCGGCACTTTAACCCGATTAATGCGTGAGGCTTGGCCGCTTCGCATTTGCTTTACCGACTTAAGTAGATCTTGCTTGAACACTTCCATTTCAGAGGGCATCTTCGATTCCTCGTTTCAGCTCAGCCAAGAAGGCGCTGGGGAGTTTGTCAAATTTAGCTTTCGTATAAACGATCAACAGCCAAATAGTTTGATCTGACTCGTTAAAGTAGATGACTCGGGCGCCGCCTCGTTTGCCCCTACCGGAACTCGCCCATCGAACTTTGCGGCAACCACCCGAACCTGGTATGACGTCGCCGGCGGTCGGATTTGCAGCTATCCAGGTAATGAAATCGTTTAGTTGATCTTCGGTCCAGATTTCTGCCGCGTAGCGCTGGAAAATGGCGGTCTCGGCAACTGTCCGCAAGGCGGCATAATACGGCACTGCCGTAGTAAAAAGCAAGGATATCTCGTTGGATAACCACTCCGGGATTATTCGTGTGGCAAAGATCCTCTCGCTTGACAGTCCCGCCGCATGGCGCGTAGGGTTTGTGGCCTCGCGGGAGGCGAATCTGTTCTGGTGAACGGCCCGGTCTTCAAAACCGTTAGTGAGACCGCGAGAGCGGGCTCAGGTAGGTTCGATTCCTACACGCCTCCGCCACGTAAGTGCCCCGGCGACAGTTCTTTACAATTATGAAAGGCTCGTAATAACGAAGCTCAAAAAAAGGACATTCCTCACATGATCACAGACTGGATTGAGCTTAATATGACACCGGGCGTCGGACCTCGCGCCGCTGCCAAACTGTTGGAGCGCTTCGGTTCAGCCGAGGCCGTTTACAGCGCAACCCGCACTGAACTCGAACAGTTGCGCCTTGCGCCTGAGGCCATCGACAGCATTATTGCTCGCGATTTGCGCTCAACCGCCGAAGGCGAGAGAACGGCGGTCAGAAAACTCGGCGGTGACGTCCTCCTGCTGGACGACGGGGTTTATCCCTCATCTTTACGTGAGATTTACGACCCGCCCATTGTTCTCTATGTAAAAGGCGCTTGGTCAGAATGTTTGGATCAACCCTGCATCGGCGTGGTAGGGTCACGTAAGTGTTCGACCTACGGTCAGAACACCGCGATGATGCTGGGGCGCGACCTGGCACAGCGGGGAATTACCATAATTTCGGGCTTTGCGCGTGGCATCGATGCTGCGGCACACCGGGGCGCCTTGGAAGCTGGAGGCCGGACGGTCGCGGTCTTGGGCACGGGAATCGACGAGGTTTACCCTCGCGATCACAAGAAGTTAGCAGAGGAAATACTGGCCAGCGGCGGAGCGCTCGTGAGCCAGTTTCCGCTTGGCACCCCGCCGGTCTCGGAAAACTTTCCGTACCGCAACCGCATCATTAGCGGACTGAGTTTGGGGATAGTAGTCGTGGAAGCGGCCGAGAATTCGGGGTCTTTGATAACTGCGCGATTGGCGATGGAACAGAATCGCGAGGTGTTTGCAGTTCCGGGAAATATCACTTCGCGAAACTCGTTTGGAACCAACTACCTGATCAAAGGCGCAAGCGCGAAGCTGGTGCAGCAATGGCAGGACATCGCCACCGAAATGCCGCCGCAACTCGCAGCCAAACTGTTGCCGCCGCCCTTCAGCGAAAAGCGCAGGGAGTCGCTGGCAGATACGCTGGAGCTTGTTCCGGAGGGATTATCGGAAACAGAGACTTCGGTATTTCAGTTGTTGAATGCCGACAGTCCCGCGCACGTCGATTGGTTGGTCGACAAGAGCAAACTTCCGATCTCTGAATTGACGGCGGCGTTGTTAGCGTTGGAGATGAGAGAGCTGGTGCGCGCGTTACCGGGCCGGTGCTTTGTGAGAAAAATTTAATGGCAAAAAACTTAGTAATAGTGGAGTCGCCTGCAAAGGCAAAGACCATAAACAAGTATTTGGGAAAGGACTATATTGTTAAGGCCTCGATAGGCCATATCAAAGACTTGCCTTCGAAGGGTCTTGGTGTAGACGTCGAAAACAACTTCGAGCCCACTTACGAACTCATTCCTGATTCAAAGAAGCGCAACAACAAGAAGATTGTCGCTGAACTAAAGAAAGCCGCGAAAGAAGCTGATGCGATCTATCTCGCAGCTGACCCAGATCGCGAAGGCGAAGCGATCTGCCAGCACCTGGCTGAAGAGATCGTTCCCAAACGTCCGGCGAAGCCCGCGTACCGCGTGATGTTCAACGAGATCACGAAACGCGCAGTCAATGCGGCGTTCGAAAATCCAAAACAGATCGATGAAAACCTTGTCGAAGCACAGCAGGCGCGACGCGTGCTGGATCGACTGGTTGGTTACAAAGTCTCGCCGTTGTTATGTCGCACGATCGGCGGACGTTTGAGCGCAGGACGCGTGCAGTCAGTGGCGCTTAGGATGGTGGTCGAGCGCGAACGCGAGATCGAGCAGTTTATTAAGACCGAGTATTGGACCATCGGCGCCAATCTCAACGCTAAACTGCCGCCGGCGTTTGACGCGCGTTTATTCAAAGTCGGCGAACAAACGGTCAAGACGAGCGGCTTCGATCAAGACCTGAAGAAGAGTGAGATCTTAATTCAGGACCAGACGCAGGCGGACCAACTTGTCGCGGAAGCGCAACAGCAGTCGTTTGTCGTCAATGAAGTAACAACCAAGGAACGCAAACGAAATCCGGTCCCACCGTTTATCACTTCCAAGTTACAGCAGGAGGCGTCGCGCAAACTCGGTTTCGCAGTCAAAAAGACGATGATGGTCGCGCAGAAGCTGTACGAAGGTGTGGAACTCGGCGCGGAAGGCTCGGTTGGTCTAATCACTTACATGCGTACCGACTCGACGCGCGTTTCAGACACCGCGCTCGGTGAAGTGCGCGACTTCATCAATGGGCAGTACGGCGTCAACTACCTGCCGGAGAAAGCTGTTCATTATCGTTCGAAGAAGGACGCGCAGGATGCGCACGAAGCGATCCGTCCGACAGAAGTCGGCCGCACGCCTGATTCGCTCGCGAAGTTTCTCAAACCCGACGAGTTGAAACTCTATCGCCTGATCTGGCAACGGTTCGTCGCGTCGCAAATGACCGCCGCGATTTTCGATCAAACCACGATCGACATTCAGGCGGGGCGCTTTGTATTTCGCGCAACCGGTTCAGTGCAGAAGTTTGACGGCTTTCTGAAGATCTACCAGGAAGGCCGCGACGAAAAGAGCGAAGACGACGAAGAAGCCGAACGCAGTTTGCCGCTCGTACAACAGGGTGAGACGCTGAAGCTCAACTCGATCACGCCCGAACAGCACTTCACCGAACCGCCGCCGCGTTACACGGAGGCGACTCTCGTCAAGGCACTCGAGGAGAAAGGCATCGGCCGCCCGTCAACTTACGCAGCGATCATGTCAACGATTCAGGAGCGCGAGTACGTCGAGAAAATCCAGAGCCGTTTTCATCCGACTGCACTCGGCAAGACGGTTAACGACCTGCTGATCGAAGGCGGTTTTGATGATCTCTTCAACGAGACTTACACCGCGCGCATGGAAGAAGAGCTCGACGAGATTGAAGAAGGAAAGCTTCAGTGGACCACAGCGTTGCGCGAGTTTTACGACAAGTTTGAAGGCGACCTGAAAGAGTTTCAGAAATACATCAAGGAGATTAAAGAGAAGAGCATTCCCACCGAAGAGGTGTGTTTGAAGTGCAACACGCCCGGCATGGTGCAGAAGTGGGGACGCTTTGGTCCGTATCTGAAATGTCTCAACTGCGAAGCGACGCGTGATGCCGAACCGCCCGCAGGTTCAGACGGCGCGGGAGCCACAACTGAAACAGCTGCTGGAGGCGAAGAAGCAGAACCTGAAGTTTGTGAACTGTGCGGGAAGCCGATGCAGTTGAAGCGCGGACGTTTTGGTCCATTCCTCGGCTGCACCGGTTATCCGGAGTGTCGCAACATACGCAAGATCGGAAAGACCGGCGTGGCTGCTCCGCCGCCCGAACCGCTCGATGAGAAGTGTCCCGTAGATGGCGCTCAACTCGTGAAACGCTTTGGACGTTTCGGTGAATTCATTTCCTGTTCGAACTATCCGAAGTGCAAGTACATCAAGCAGGAGACGGTCGGTGTTTCGTGTCCGCGTCCCGGCTGCAAGGGCGAGATCGTCGTCAAGAAATCGAAACGCGGCAAAGCGTTTTACGGCTGTTCCGAGTATCCCAACTGCAACGTGGTCTACTGGGACAAGCCTGTGCTCGATACGTGTCCGCAATGCAACGCGCCGTTCCTTCTCGAAAAGACGACGAAGAAACAGGGTACCTTCCGCTATTGCGCGAACGAGGACTGCGGCTATCGATCCAACCAGCCCCTTGAGACTACCGAAAAACCGAGATCTGTGTTACACAGATGACCCGGAACCTAGCCATACAAGCTCAAAACTGAAATTGAGGAGACCCACCATGATAGTTCGGCGCTATTCAGCCATAGTGCTGCTCTTGATCTTTGTCGCTTCGCCGGCAACACTGCTTTCTCAAACGCCCGCGCAGCCGAATCCGCAAGCACCCGCGCAAACACCGGCGCCGCAAACGGCGCAAACGCCCGCGCCGGATCCAAACGATCCAATCCAGCGAATCAAAGATGAAGGTATGAATCGTTCGCAGGTGATGCAGACGCTGAGTTACTTGAGCGACGTGATTGGGCCACGCCTCACGGGGTCGCCGGGCATGAAGCGCGCGAACGAGTGGACGCGCGATCAGTTAACGAAGTGGGGTTTGCAGAACGCACACCTAGAAGCGTGGGGACCGTTTGGCAGAGGCTGGACGCTGAAGCGTTTCTCCGCTCAGGTCGCGGAACCGACGGCCATTCCGCTGATTGCGTATCCGAAGGCGTGGTCTCCTGGTTTGAGTGCGCCGCTGACGGCGGATGTGGTCTACGTCGATGCAAAAACCGAAGCTGATCTCGAAAAGTACAAAGGCAAACTGAACGGCAAAATTGTATTGACGTCGCCGGTTCGTGATGTGCCCGCGCACTTCGACGCGCTAGGCACGCGCATGAACGAAAAAGATCTGCTGACACTCGCTGACGCGCCCGAGCCTCGTCCGACGGCCGGCCGCGCCAACTTCGGTAATGCCGCGAATACCTTCCGCGCGTTGCAACAGTTCGCCGGCGCGCGAATGCGCTTCTTCGATCAGGAAGGCGCAGCGGTGTTGATCGATCCGAGCCGTGGCGATGGCGGCACCATCTTCGTGCAGTCCGCGACCGCAGTACCGCCGCCTCCGAACCCGAACGCGACAACTCAACCAACGACAAACGCCACGACTCAACCAGCGACTCCCACCATTTACGACAAGAACGCCAAGATCATCCCTCAACTCGTTCTCGCGATCGAGCACTACAACCGCGTCGTTCGCATGCTACAAGCGGGCGAACCCGTGAAAATAACTGTTGATTTAGCCGTCGCGTGGCAAGACGCGGATCTGATGGGCTACAACACGGTGGCCGAAATCCCCGGCACCGATCTTAAAGACGAGATCGTTATGCTTGGTGGTCACATGGACTCGTGGCACTCCGGCACCGGCGCAACTGACAACGCAGCGGGTGTTTCAGTCGCAATGGAAGCAGTGCGAATCATTCAGGCACTCGGTTTAAAGCCGCGCCGCACGATTCGCATTGCGTTGTGGAGTGGTGAGGAACAGGGACTGCGGGGTTCGCGAGCTTACGTCACCGAGCATTTCGGCGATCTGCAAACTCCACCCGCAACTACGTCGTCTGTGCCTGCGACGGGCGGTGCGAGCGCCAACACGATGGGCGGCGGCCCCGGTAATGGAAATGGAAACGGAGCTGCGGCGCAGGCTGCTACTCCAACGCTGATGCGGAAACCTGATTACGACAAGTTCAGTGCGTACTTCAATCTCGACAATGGCACCGGCAAGATTCGCGGAGTTTACTTGCAAGGCAACGAAGCAGTGCGACCCATCTTCCGGCAGTGGTTGGCGCCGTTCAGAGACATGGGCGCGGCGACACTCTCGATCTCAAACACCGGTGGCACGGACCATCTTTCATACGATCGAATTGGTTTGCCCGGTTTTCAGTTTATCCAGGACGAGATTGAGTACGACACACGCACGCACCACTCGAACCAGGACGTGTTTGATCGCATTCAGGGGGACGATATGAAGCAGGCCGCGACGATCATGGCGGCGTTCGTGTATCAGACGGCGATGCGCGATGAGAAACTGCCGCGCAAACCCGCTCCGGGATCGCGGTAAGTGCATGTTGAAACGTTTTACCGGCGCAGTTCTGATCCTGCTTTTATCGATCTGCGCCGGCTGTTCGCGGAAGAACCAAAATCTTTCGGCACCTATTCCGGCCTCAGAACGCTACGTGGAGGCAGCGAACACTGCCTCCGGTACGTACTCGATCGACGCCAACTTCAACGAAGATAAGCAACCCTCGATAGTCAACATCTCGCAAGCCTACGCGCGTTTCGTAAGCAACCCTGAAGATTCGAACAAGAAAGACGTACTAATTGTTCTCGTTGAGAAGCCGCTCTCTCGCGCCGCGCTGTCGATCATGGACGATGCGGATGTCGAAAAGGCGACACAAGACTTTCGCGAGATGCTACGTAACCGCGATGCACGGGGACTTGTACTTCGTTTGCCGGCGGACGCCGGAGATAAAACCCCGCCACAAATCAGAGCCTACTTCAACGGCAACGACATCGACTTGGGCAATCTCGAGTTGGAGCCGAAGTCATTCTCCAGCGACAAAGTTGAAGGTCACATCAAGTCGACAGCGAGTTCGCAGCAGGCCGATGTGACTTTCGCGGTCAAACTCCAGCCTGACGTCTGGACTGGCGGCGCGTTTTACCAGCAGCCTCCATCGAACCTTTCACCCGGTCAGGCGAGTGGGCAGATCGAAATCAATGATCGAGTCGTGAAGCTAAACCATGCTTATGCTCAGCTAAACGAGGTGGACCTCTTTGATGGAACAAACACCTTCGAAGTGTGGCTAACAGAGAAACCGCTCGGTACCGAAGGGTTTATGCGCTTGGACGCGGAAAGTGCGAGTAACGTCGTGGTGAGTTTCCCCACCACTGCACCAGCCGATCGAAGCCAGGTACATGTGGCGGCGGGAAAGCAGTTTGATTCATTGCCGGACGTGGAACGTGATTACGCCAAATACGGTAAGGATGCGATTGAAGGGCGCTTGTATTCAGTTTTTCTGATTGAGCTGCGCGAACGTGCCTACAAGATGGACGTGTTATTCAACGCGCAGATGATTCCGCCGAATCCGATCGAAGGTCCAGTCACGACGAGTGAAGGAGGCGAGCAACTGCCGGCTGACGGTGGTGCGCCGGCGAAGGCCTATCTCGCCGCGATGGAGCGCATGAAAGCCGCCAGGAATTTCGACGAGAAAGTTTCGGTGTGGCTAAGCGTCGTCACGAAAGACAGCGCTAAACGGATAGAATGGGACATTAAGTCGCTGTCAGAGGAGCAACGCCGGGCGGTGATCGACGTGTTTGCGCCGCTCGAAAATCGGCGCCTCACCGGCGGAATGATCAAAGACAACAAAGCGACGCTTCGCTTCACGGGCACGTCACAAGGTTCAAAGGCGGAAGAGGCCGTTAACATGCACCTTGAAGATGGGCAATGGAAGATCGGGCGGCGGGAGATCCGGGTCGACGAGTAGCTGTGCTATCCGCTTTCATGCGTGTCATCTGTTTTACCCCTACTGAGTTTCATCTTGTAACCGCCCTGGCTGAATGTCAGGCCCACCGCCTTGTCCCCTTCAACATCGAAAATGAGCGTTGAGTCAGCGATGGCGACAGGCCGAAACGTCACCTGGTCCAACGGCCACAGGCTCATCTTTTGCTGCCCACGCGGAGCAACAAACAAGCGGCCACTCTCAACCGTAATCTCCGCCGCCAAACTATGTTCGCCTCTGTATGTACCGGCGTAGGACTGCAACGTGTCTAACGGGATCTCAGGCGGGGGTTGTGCACCTGCGGCCGTGAGCGTTTGAACGATCTGATCGTCTCGTTTTTCTGTGGCTGAAGCGAACGCAAGTGCGATGTTGAGGGTGTCAGCCGTCAGAGCTTTGCTCTCAACTGCTTTGCGAACGCGTTCCAAATCGCCTTCGTAGATGCCGCCCATCAACGTCGCAAACACGTTCTCCTGACCAAAAGTGATCCAAAAACGGTTCAGGTCACGAATGATAACTTCGCGCATGCCGTAGAACTTGTCCTGTGGTCCTTCAACGACGTCAACGCGGTCTTTCAAAGTTTCATAAAGCTCGTCAACGTTGTCTGTGTAAACGTAGAGGTCCACTTCGCGACGCCATTTTTCGCTTGGTTTTCCGCCGGTATTGAACATCACCTCCGAATCGCCAAATGACACGATCGCGAAGCTGAAGTTATCTCCGGTATCGTCGCCGTATGTCGCGACGACCTTGAAGCCGATGCTCTCGTACCACGCAACCGTCGCGCGCACGTCGGGGACGTGGATCATTGGTACAACTTTCTTCGTCAACCTTTTCCTCCAAAGCCACGAAGAGGCACAAAAGGCACAGGAAAACAGGAAACCTTCTTCACTCCTTTGTGCTTCTTGTGTCTCTTTGTGGCGGCGTCATTGTGCTAGAATTCGCCGCCGATGCCAACAACGTCTGCCCCCGCTGCCACTTCGCGCCTGCTATCACTCGACGTTTTTCGTGGTATCACGATCGCCGGCATGGTCCTCGTGAACGATCCCGGCTCGTGGGAACACATCTACTGGCCGCTCGAGCACGCGCAGTGGCACGGTTGGACTCCCACCGATCTGGTCTTCCCATTTTTCCTCTTCATCGTCGGCGTGGCGATCACGTTGTCACTCGGAAATCGAGTCGAGAGTGGCGGTGTCACGCGCGACGTTTACTGGAAGATCATCAAGCGAACGCTGATCATCTTCGGCATTGGACTTTTTTTGAATGGCTTTCCGCATTTTCCACTTTCAGAGTGGCGCATTCCAGGCGTGTTGCAGCGCATCGCCGTCTGTTACTGCCTCGCTTCGATCATCTTTCTCAACACGCGCGTCCGGACGCAGATCGTGATCGCGATCGCGTTGCTTCTGCTTTACTGGATTCTCGTGAAGACCATCCCCGCCCCGGGCTTTGCAGCTGGTGATTTGACGAAAGAAGGAAGCTTGCCTTCCTACATCGATCGCGTTGTGTTCGGCAAACACGTTTGGGCGCAGGCAAAGGTTTACGATCCGGAAGGACTGCTGAGCACAATACCCGCGCTCGTTACAACTTTGATTGGTGTGTTGACCGGGAGCTGGTTGCGCACTGAAAAGTCTCGCATCGAGAAGGTCGCAGGAATGTTTGTAGCGGGCGCCGTTTTGATTGCGGTTGGTTGGGCGTGGAATTCGTTTTTCCCGATCAATAAAGCGTTGTGGACCAGTTCATACGTGCTGTTTACGGGCGGACTGGCGCTCCAGTTTCTTGGCTTGTGCTACTGGTTGATCGATATCAAGGGATATCGCCGCTGGGCCAAGCCGTTTGAGATTTTTGGCATGAACGCAATCGCGCTTTACGTCCTCGCCGCGTTGCTAGCTGACCTGTTAGGACTGATCAAAGTCGGCGAAGGCTCAGTCGGAGGGTGGATTTACGAACATGTATTTGCGACGTGGCTCTCGCCGATCAATGCTTCGCTCGCGTTTGCAATCGGCTTCGTGTTGTTCTGCTTCTTTTTTATGTGGCTTCTCTATCGCCGAAGGATCTTTATCAAGATTTAGGCGGGTAGAAGTGTTCTTTGTACACGGGATACGCTTCAGTCCTCAAATGCGAGAGCATCATATGCCCGCGGCGTGACGCGCGTTCGTGACGAAGCGCTGAGATATCGATCGGCGCTACAACAATTCGCTCACCTGGTCCAGGTGAAGCTTCCGCTATCAACCTTCCATCAAAATCAACGACCTGGCTGCCGCCCGGCCACGAGTAGGGCGGATAATGTTTCAAACTCGCTCCCTGGTTAGCTGCGACGACATAAGCAATGTTCTC
>DASZDV010000517.1:0-2394 GCA_035941575.1 Pyrinomonadaceae bacterium | reverse complement strand
GTCAGCCCGCCGGGAATCGACGGCACGGTTGTTGACGTGCAGGTCTTCACCCGCAAGGGACAGGAGAAAGACGCACGTTCGCTCGCCATCGAACAGGATGAAGAAGATCGCCTGCGGCGCGACCTCGAAGACGAAATTCGTATACTGCGCGAACAGCGTGACGAGCGAATCTACGAACTGCTCGAAGGCCGCAAGCTTTCAGCAGATCTAACTGCCAATCGCGAAGTATTAATAGAAAAGAACGTTCCGATCACGCGCGAGATGTTGAAGGCTGTTGAGCCGAAGGCACTGCGCAAAGTGCAACTAGCTTCATCGCGGCTCGACATCGGTGCGGAGATTAAAGAGTACGAAGATCGAACCGAACGTCAGATCAAGATCCTCTCGGACATTTACGAAGAGAAGATCGCGAAACTGCGACAGGGCGACGAACTTTCACCGGGCGTGATCAAGATGGTGAAAGTATTCATCGCCATGAAGCGCAAGTTGTCGGTCGGCGACAAGATGGCCGGACGTCACGGTAACAAGGGCGTCATCGCCCGGATTCTTCCGGAAGAAGACATGCCTTACCTGCCTGATGGAACGCCGGTCGAGATCGTGCTCAATCCGCTCGGCGTGCCTTCGCGTATGAACGTGGGCCAGATCCTCGAGACACACTTGGGCTGGGCCGCGCGCGTGCTTGGATTGCACTTCGCGACGCCTGTGTTCGACGGCGCGAGTGAAAACGAGATCAAGAAGAAGTTGCATGAGGCCGGTTCTCGTGCGACCGAACTCGGTTTGCCTGAGATCGTGAGCGAGTCAGGCAAGGCTGTTTTGTACGACGGCCTCAGCGGTGAACCGTTCGAGCAGAAGGTGACGGTCGGTTACATCTACATGCTGAAACTGTCGCACCTCGTGGACGACAAGATTCACGCTCGTTCGATTGGACCATACAGTCTGATCACGCAACAGCCGCTCGGTGGTAAAGCGCAGTTCGGCGGTCAGCGTTTTGGAGAGATGGAGGTGTGGGCCCTTGAAGCTTACGGCGCCGCGCACATTCTCCAGGAACTCTTGACCGCAAAATCTGACGACGTGGCAGGACGTTCGAAGATCTACGAGGCAATCGTAAAAGGCGAAGCAGACTTCGATCCGGGTCTACCGGAATCGTTCAACGTCCTGGTGCGTGAATTACAGTCGCTTTGTCTCGACGTCGAGTTGATTAACAAGAAGGCCGCTGAGGATGGCGCGGGTCAGCAGGATGGCGTCGGCGAAGCTATCGTGACCAGCGCAGTAGAGGCGTAAGAACCAGTCACGGATAACACGGAAAAAGCAGATCAGTGTTGGCCTGTGTAAATCTGTGGCAGAAGTAAACGGAGAAAACAAGTGTTTCGATTCCAACAAGAAAAGACGCAACTGGCTCCTGATTTTGAAGCTATTCGTATCTCACTTGCGTCACCGGAAAAGATCCGGCAATGGTCGCATGGTGAGGTGACCAAGCCTGAGACGATCAACTACCGGACGTTCAAACCTGAGCGCGACGGACTTTTCTGCGCCCGCATCTTTGGACCAGTGGCGGATTGGGAGTGCCTGTGCGGTAAGTATAAACGCATGAAGCACCGCGGCGTGATCTGCGACAAGTGCGGCGTAGAAGTCACGCAGGCGAAAGTTCGCCGCGAACGTTTGGGCCATATCGATCTGGCGAGTCCGTGTTCGCACGTCTGGTTTTTTAAAGGACTTCCCAGCCGCATCGGCCACCTGCTCGACATTCCGCTGCGCGAGTTGGAGAAGGTTCTTTATTTCGAGTCGTACATCGTGATCGATCCCGGCGACGTACAGGGGTTGAAAGAACGTGAACTTCTGAGCGACGAACGCTATCGTGAACTCGTGCGTGATTATCCCGCGCAGTTCGTTGCCAAGATGGGCGCCGAAGCGATCAAGGAACTGCTCGCGATGGTTGATGTCGAAGAACTCGCCGTCGATCTTCGCAAGCGAATGAAGGAAGAGACTTCGCAACAGAAGAAGCTCAAGTATTCGAAGCGTCTGAAAGTTGCGACCAGCTTCCTGAAATCCGGAAACCGTCCTGACTGGATGATCCTCGACGTGATTCCAGTAATTCCACCTGAGCTGCGACCGTTAGTGCCGTTGGATGGCGGCAGGTTTGCAACTTCAGACCTGAACGATCTTTATCGACGCGTCATCAATCGCAACAACCGTTTGAAGAAGCTGATGGAGCTGCGCGCTCCGGAAGTCATCGTGCGCAACGAAAAGCGCATGCTTCAGGAAGCGGTTGATGCGTTGTTTGATAACGGCCGTCGCGGACGTGTGCTGCGCGGTGTCAACAATCGGCCACTCAAATCGTTGAGCGGTACGTTGAAAGGCAAGCAGGGACGTTTTCGTCAGAACCTGTTGGGCAAGCGC
>DASZDV010000516.1:0-8862 GCA_035941575.1 Pyrinomonadaceae bacterium | reverse complement strand
CTAGTGGGCACGGCGCTGACGGTCATGGCCGCCTTTTACGACTTTCCCTGGCAATTCAATACCATCATCGCGCTGACCATAGCTTCGGTGAAGGCAACGTTGGTTGTGCTCTATTTTATGCACGTGCGCTACAGCTCACGACTGGTGTGGGTGATCGTGGCAGCAGCCCTATTCTGGATGGCAATTCTTTTTGCGTTGACTCTGAGTGACTACAACACCCGCCAATGGCTCTCGAGCGGCTACTGACTTATGGCTCGCTACGGTGGAGCTCCATCTCCCGAACTTCGATCAAACGTTTACATTGCGGGCAGTTGAGCCGGATCGTGGCATCCGAAGTTTTGATCGGCGCGCCGCAATACGGGCAGGCGCTCGCAATTTCGTTACCGTGAAAAAGGTCGCGCATCATGAACACCGGCAGCACGAGGCCGGCAAGCAGCAACGGAATCCCGAAGATCAGGCCAATCGTGGCGCTCTGGCCAAACGTTAAGCTGATAACAAGGCCGGCGATGAAGAGAACGAGGCCGACAGTAATGCTGAATGAGAAGCTGTAAGCACTATCAAACGTACGCCCGGATTTCGCGACGTCCGGTCTATTCTGATCCATTTGAAGACCTCCTGGAGGGTTGCTGTAGGACGGACTTTATCACAGATCCCGCGCTTCCGTGGTAGTCTCTGACAACGATATGACTCCCTTCGAAAACTTCCTAAACCAACACGACGAAGAGGCGTGGTCGGCCGCTCTGACCACTCTGCTCCGGTCGATTCACGAAGTAGATCGCAACGCGACGCAGATCTGGTTTTCGTTTTTTCCACTCGCACTCTTTCAGGCGCTACAACAATCCCAGGACTCCGACAAACTCGCTCAACAACTACTAATCCAAGGCAATTATCGACTTAAAGATCAGATCGATTCGTCGCACACGTTTCTCTACGGTCATCGTTACTGGTCTGAAGTAAAACGCGAAACTGAGAAACACGCGCGAGAGTTTAACGATTCCAGTGTCGCGCTTTCGGATCAGATTCTGGCTGTCGCACAGAAGGCCGCCCAACAAGCGAAAGTCGATCAATCGCTGGCGATTGGCATAACAGCCGTTGCGTTCATGACGCTTCGACAGGTCGGACTAGAAGCGTTCGAGAGTGCCTCAGGAGAGATCCACATCGATCGCAAGCATGCGCGAAAGTCGACCGAACAGGTTTTGAGCGAACGTGCGAAAGACGACAGCCAGGGTCTCTTCGGTTTTTTGCGAACCGTAAACAAGAAGTGGACCGTAACTTACGACGAGAACGACGACAGTGCGAAGTATCGTTTGAATCACGTTCAGGATCTCGCGTGGGGCGCTGCTGACGATCGCTCGAAGAATTGGCGCGAGATCGATCCGCGACGAGTCGAAGGTCCGATTCCGGTTGAATGCCGCTCCGCTTCATGCGGTACGTGTTGGGTAGGAGTTCTTGGTGGCGCCGAAAAGCTTTCGGACGTGGCGGCGCGCGAAGGAAAAAAGATCAAGGAGTTTGGCTATATCGACACTTCAGAGCCCAAGCCACTGATCCGTCTTGCGTGTCAGGCCCAGGCGATGGGCGCCGTGTCGATCGTGATTCCCCCGTGGAACGGAGTGTTTGGGAAGTATTTGAAGAGTTTGAAGCCACGGATTGACTAAATGAAATCTGTGTGGATCTGTGGCTAAAAACTAGATGCCCAAACCAGCTACGAACGTTTCGCCTCTGCTGTTTGTTTTCGCCGCCGCTTTCTTGTGGAGCACCGGTGGATTGTTCATCAAGTGGACCAGTCTCTCCGGACTCGAACTGTCGTTCTTTCGTTCGTTCTTCGCGATCTTCGCTGTCGCGATCTTCACTCGTCATGAAGGGTTCGGCATAAACGGCGTCACGGCGATCGCATCTGTTCTGTACGCCATACTGCTGATCCTGTTTGTGTTGGCTACAAAGACGACGACGGCCGCTAACGCAATCTTCTTGCAGTACACCGCCCCGGTTTACCTCCTGATACTCGAGCCACTGGTCTACAAGGAAAAGTTTCGTTCGCGCGACTTGATTACAGTGCTCGTATGTCTCGGGGGCATGACATTGTTCTTCGTGGGCCAACTCCGACCTCAGGACATCACCGGAAACATCCTGGCGCTGGCGTCAGGTTTGTGCTTTGCGATCTACTTCCTGCTGCTGCGACATCCAAAAGCGCGCGAAGTCAACCGTGCCTCGTCGGTGATTTACGGAAATCTCCTGGCAGTCGTCATGACCGCGCCGTGGGGGTTGGCCGCAATACCGAACATAAATTCTCACGACGCGCTGAGCGTTATTTATTTGGGCGTGGTGCAGCTCGGCATTGCTTACACGCTGTTCACCGTGGCAATGGCGCGCGGCGTGAGATCGCTCGACGCGGGGATCATTTGTTACATCGAACCGGTCTTGAATCCGGTTTGGGTCTTCCTCGTCTTAGGTGAACGGCCGTCAGAGTGGGCGCTGGTGGGCGGCGTGATAATCATTGCGGCAGTGGTCACTCACATGCTGATCGACGCTCGTTATAACATCCACCTCGCGCGGCTGTCGTAATAAGCCGGCGAGCGATCCGGATAGCGTTTTTTGTAGCGATAGTAACGGGCCAGCAACCTCTCGTAACGCTGGTCGGATGAGCGGAGTTTTTGATGCGGAATCGCCCGCAAGTGATCTTCAATCTTCCTCATGTGCCGCAGTGAGAAACGCCAGTCGTAATCGCCTAACTCGTAAAGACTCGTTAACGCGTAGCCTTTAAGCCGGCCCGAAAAATCCACAAACGGATCGAAGTAACTCCACGCCAGATCGCGCAGCGAGCGGTACACGGGCTTACGGCCGTGCAATCCGACATCGCGCGAACGTCCAATCGAACCCCAGCCGCCGTTGTGCTTGAAAACAAAGAGAACGTGATCCAGTAAATCGTGTGATTCGAGGTCCAGTAATAGCGGCGGATAGCCGTGCTGCTCGAGAATCACGGCCGCGGCTACCGCCGACTCCAGACAATGCGCTTCTTTGTATTTGATCAGCTCGCGAAAGGATCTCATGCATGGTCCGGAAGCCTCGCGGTTGTACGGCAGCGAACTAAAGTACCGTTGCACTTTGGCGGGGCTGTTAAGCCGTTGTACAAGCCGCCACTCGGCGGCTGTAAAGGCTTCCTTATTAGGTCTTTTCTCAGGTACATCGACATGGATCATTGAATTCATATTTACTTTGTTCAACCGCGCAACAAAAGCTTCGAGGGTCCGCTTGCCTGAATCACCCGCAGATGTCAGACTAACTCGTCGCTTGAGTTTATCGAGCGATAAATAAAACTTTTCGAAACGATTTCCAGCATGAACCAGCAGGCCACAGCTTCACAAAAGACCCGCGCAGAACAAGAAACCGAAAATGAGGCAAATCGCTTGCGAGAGCAAGTGGACGCAGCGCTCTCCGCAGTTGCCCAACGCTCCCCCGATGAAGCGGACGCGTTGCAAACAGCAGCCGATCGAATCGAGCGCGCCGCCCGCGATCTCGCCGATGTGCTGCGCGAACTGGCCCAACAACGCAGGGCCCCCAACGAGCCTTGACGAATCTTAAAAGGGTAGAACCCGGTACTGCTGGGCGGCGAAGACAGTTTCGAATTGAATTCCCTCGTCCTGTTTACTTGGAGAAAACCTGATGGCTTCTATTCGTACTGAACGAATCACTGAACACCTGGGCGCCAAGAATACGTCCGTCGAGTTGGATACGTACGGCATCAAAGACGCCGCTCGCGTTTTTTGGAACCTCCACACGCCTCAGCTCTACGAAGAGATCGCGCGCCGTAACGAAGGTGTTCTTTCAAATCATGGCGTCATCCTGGTTGATACAGGCGAACACACCGGACGATCCGCCAAAGATAAGGCAATCATCCGTGAACCCGAGAGTGAAGACAAAGTTTTTTGGGGCGACGTTAACAAGGATTTTCCGCAGGCGAAGTTTAATGCTCTGAAAGAGCGCATGATGGCCCACGCCAAGGGTCGCGAACTTTTTGTGCAGGACACGTTTGTTGGCGCCGATCCGCAGTACCGTTTACCGATTCGCGTTGTTAGTGAGTTGGCGTGGCATTCCTTGTTTGCGCGGACGATGTTCATCAGCAATACCGCGGAGACGCAGCCACATAAACCGGAGTTCACCATCATCAACTTCCCCAGCTTTCAGGCTGATCCGCAACGCGACGGCACTCGCTCGCCGACGTTTATCCTGATGGACTTCAGCCAGCGATTGGTCCTGATAGGCGGTACGTCTTACGCCGGCGAAACGAAGAAGAGCGCGTTCACGATCATGAACTATCTTTTGCCGCAGCGCGGTGTGATGAGTATGCACTGCTCGGCGAACGTTGGCGCGCACGGTGACGTCGCGATCTTCTTTGGACTTTCAGGAACAGGCAAGACAACGTTGTCTGCGGATCCCGAACGGCGTTTGATTGGCGACGACGAGCACGGCTGGTCAAACAACGGTGTCTTCAATTATGAAGGCGGTTGCTACGCGAAAGTAATCAAGCTCTCCGCCGAGGCGGAACCAGACATCTACCGTACGACGAAGATGTTTGGCACGCTGCTCGAAAACGTTGTCTACGACGAACAAACGCGAGTCATCGATCTCGACGACGCTCGGAAGACTGAGAACACGCGCGCGTCGTATCCGTTGACGAGCATCGAGAACATCGTTCCTGAAGGACGTGCAGGTCACCCACGCAACATCATCATGCTGACGGCGGATGCGTTTGGAGTTCTGCCACCGGTCGCGCGATTGAGTCCTGAACAGGCGATGTATCACTTCCTTTCCGGGTACACGGCGAAAGTGGCGGGTACTGAAAAAGGGATTAAGGAACCGGAAGCAACGTTTTCGACCTGCTTTGGCGCGCCGTTCATGGTGTTGCATCCGGGCGTTTACGCCGACCTGCTAGGAAAGCAGATGGCGCATCATGAGGCAGCGTGCTGGCTCGTGAACACCGGTTGGAGTGGTGGGCCATACGGCGTTGGAAAACGGATGAAGATTGCTTACACGCGATCGATGATCCGGGCGATTCTCAATGGCTCGCTGGCGAAGACAGATACCATTCCGGATCCGATTTTCGGCGTAAGCGTTCCGGTTTCGTGTCCTGAAGTTCCGACGGAAGTGCTTCAGCCGCGCAATACGTGGGCCGACAAGGACGCGTACGATCGCCAGGCGCGTGATTTGGCGCGGCGCTTCAATGAAAACTTCAAGAAGTACGAAGCCGGTGTCTCCGAGGCCGTTCGCGCCGTCGCGCCGAAGAATTAGAATCGCGGATCCGCCTGCAAGACAGATGCCTCTCAAACACGCGTACTTTTCTTCAGATCGTGAGGGGAAGATCGATGGCGCAGTAAAAAATTTTTGATGTCAGGCGAAAGATTATCCCGGCGGCCAGTGCATTGGGCGGCCACCCAACATGTGAACGTGAAGATGGAATACTGATTGTCCGGCGCCGGCTCCGGTATTGATCACAGTTCGATAGCCACTCTCACCGTGGCCCTCGTCATTTGCGACTCTCGCGGCCACACGCAGCAGGTGGCCCAACAACGGCTCATCTGTTTGCGCAGCATCGTCGAGAGATTCGAGATGTTCTCGCGGGATGACTAACACGTGCGTCGGCGCTTGCGGATTGATGTCGCGGATAACGACGCAACGCTCATCCTGATGCACGAACTCCGCCGGTATCGTTCCGGCGATTATCTTACAAAACAAACAACTGTCCTCTGACATATGTCTCCTTCGCTCAAGCCTTCAAACCGACTCCCCGACAGGCTACGCTTCCTGAAGCTGACTCGTCGTCACAGGCGCCCGGACTCGTTCGATTTCAGCGCCCACTGCTGACAACTTCGCTTCGATCCTTTCGTAACCGCGATCGATGTGGTAAACGCGATCGATCACTGTTTCGCCGTTCGCTATCAACCCGGCAAGTACCAGCGACGCCGAAGCACGCAAATCCGAAGCGATAACGCGTGCGCCGTTAAGCGCCGTTGGTCCATCAACGATCGCGCTGCTCGCGTCGATATGAATCTGCGCGCCCATGCGCTGCAACTCCGACGCGTGCATAAAACGATTTTCGAAAACGGTCTCGATAATGTCGGACCGGCCGCGAGCCTGCGTCATCAGCACCATGTACTGCGCCTGCATGTCCGTTGGAAACTCCGGATACGGCGCCGTCGAAACATCGCCGGCAACGAGACCGTCAGGGCAAGTAACTTCTACTGTTGTTGGATTCAGTTCGTCGATCACCACGCCGGCAGCGCGTAGTTTCGCAATAACGCTCGTTAAATGATCCGGGCGGCAATCCTTGATTTCCAATTCACCGCCGGTAAGAGCTGCGGCGACAATAAACGTTCCGGTTTCGATCCGATCGGGAATGATCGTGTGCTCCGCGCCGCCGAGTGCTTCAACTCCCTCAATCTGAATCGTGTCCGATCCCGCACCGTTGACGCGTGCGCCCATCTTGTTTAGCAAATCCGCAAGATCGACGATCTCCGGTTCGCGTGCGGCGTTGCGAAGCGTTGTTGTTCCGCGCGCGAGCGTAGCCGCCATCATCAGGTTTTCCGTGCCGGTAACTGTGACTTTATTGAACTGAATGTCTGCCGCGCGTAAACGACCATCTTCCGGCGCGCGTGCGACAACGTTGCCGGCCTCGAGTTTTACTTGCGCTCCGAACTTTTCAAAGCCGCTCAAGTGCAAGTCGATGGGCCGCGTGCCGATCGCACATCCACCCGGGAGTGAAACTTTCGCCTTGCCGAAACGCGCCAGCAATGGTCCAAGCGCCAGGACAGACGCGCGCATGGTTTTGACGAGCTCGTAAGGCGCCTCAAAAACTTCCACGTGCGAAGCGGTGATCTTGTGCGTCCGTAACTCCGGCGTGAGCACTGTGGCGCCAATGTCTTCCAGCAAGCGCCGTTGAGTGATTATGTCGCGCACGTAAGGAATGTTGTGCAGCGTCACGGTGTCGGGTGTGAGCAGCGCGGCGGCCATGCAGGGCAAGGCGGAGTTCTTCGCGCCACTGATCGACACTCGGCCTTGAAGAGGTTGGCCCCCGACGATTCTAAATTTGTCCACGATAGGTGACAGATTACCGCAAAAAGACACAAGAAGCACCAAAGTTAATTTCCCCTTTTGTGCTTTTTTGCGGCTAAAACAAAGGTGCGACGAGGATTGCTCCCCGTCGCACCTCTCACCGCCCGCTCGCTCGGATTCTATTCGTTGGCGGTAAGCCTTTTAACTCGTACTCCACCGTTGGTCGTGGTGGCCTTTACCGTGGCTCCGCCT
This sequence comes from Pyrinomonadaceae bacterium, assembly GCA_035941575.1. Lineage (GTDB taxonomy): Bacteria > Acidobacteriota > Blastocatellia > Pyrinomonadales > Pyrinomonadaceae > PSRF01. The sequence continues at coordinate 1,563 of DASZDV010000516.1, read as the reverse complement.
GAGCCCAGGTTCACCGCCAGTTCCTTGTTAATTCGACCCTGAACGGTCACCGGAAAATCAACACTAATGCTGCCGTTCACAGTTCCTGTTTCGAGATGTGCCGAGTAGTTCTCCGGCACTGACATCACAACTCCGCCGTTCGTAGTGCTCACGTCGAGGGTTTCGCCCTCCCAACGGTCGCCGGCGAGTTCGACAACCAGCCCGCCGTTCGTTGTCGAGCCGCGAACTGTTCCGCCGACTCTCTTCAGAACTACGCCGCCGTTCGTCGCGCTGAAGTCAATACGGCCGTTCACTTCGGCGATGGCAATGCCGCCGTTGTGAGTTTCAATCGAGAGGTCCGCACGACGTGGGACAAACACCTCAAAACTCACGTCCCAGTGATAATCGCGGCGACTCTCGGGGCCACTCGCAAAAATCTTCGCCCCACTGGTTTCAATTCTGATTTGGCGAGCCAATTCGGCTGCCTCGGCTTCAGTTGGCGCGCCAGTTTGCACGCGGGCCCGCACCAGCACCTGGTTTTGGTCCCAACCCTTTACCGAAACGCCGCCGTTCTGACGCCCATCGATGGATATTGGGCCGCCGCTTGGGGCGAGCGTTTGTTCCCGAATTTCACAATTACCAACGAGCCGATCGCTGTACCATCGCGAATCATCGCGGCAGGTCAACGAGCCGTCTTTAGTTTTGATCTTGTCGGTCTTGTCTGACTTCTGTGCCCACACCGAAACGCCGGTGGCGGCCACGAGTGCCGCAATCAGCACACTACGTCCTAAAAACCTTAACCCTGAAAGTCTAAACATCGTGGGTCTCCTTCAATCGTCTGGGGTATTCGTATTTTCGTTGTTTCGCGGTTCTGAATCGTAAACACCGCGTTGCGGGAGCTTGTGGCAGGAAATTCATCTCTTCTGAAGGACGACGATGCGCGGAATGCACTGCAAATCAGGCAGAATGTCCCGGAGAGTCCAGACGTCATGGTTCACAAGTCGTTGCACGGCTTCGCCCTGGTCGAAACCAATCTCCATCATCAGGTGGCCGTTGTTGCGAAGGAACATGGGCGCCTCGTTGAGGAGGCGTCGAATGATCGTCAGGCCGTCCTCGCCCGGAGACAGAGCTACTTGCGGTTCGTGATTTCTGACTTCGCGCTGTAGGCTTGGAAGCATGTTTGCGGAGACGTAAGGGGGGTTTGAAATTATTAAATCAAACTGCTCAGTGCTCGAATCGCAAGCAGAAAATAGATCCGAAACCTTTAACTGAATCCTTTCCTCAACTGAGTAGCGCCGAACGTTTTCTCGCGCAACCTCAAGCGCCGCTTCCGACACGTCAACCGCAACAGCACGCGCATCAGTTCTTTCACACAGCAGCGTGATCGCAATACATCCCGATCCGGTTCCCACATCACAAATCACAGCTTTGCCGTTCATCACTTGTAACGCCGCTTCCACGAGCAACTCCGTTTCAGGCCGCGGGATCAACACGTCAGGCGTTACGCGAAATGAGCGTCCAAAAAAATCCTGCATTCCGGTGATGTATTGCGCCGGCTCACCGGTCCCGCGACGCACAACAATT